>JAFTPG010000030.1 GCA_017463375.1 Ruminococcus sp.
CCGAACCTCTCCTCAACAGCATTGAGAGTAGTTTCAAGGTCGTCGGAATTCTGCTCGCACAGCGTATGGAAGTGGAGTCCCGAAACTCCGTCAAGAAGCTCGGGTCGAAAATTTCTGAGAGTTATACCCAGCCTTGATTTCGGAGAACACGGGTCGTAGATCTCGTGACCCTCCTGAGTGGAGCACTCGGGATTAATACGCAGTCCAATTTTTTTGTCTGCTGCAAGAACCCTGTCACGATAGCGTTCCAGCTGAGAGAATGAGTTGAAGATGATATGTCCGCAGTATGAGATGATTTCGTCAATTTCGCTTTCCCGGTAGGCAGCCGAAAAGACGTGATTTTCCCTGCCCATGCACTCATATCCGAGCCGGGCTTCATAGAGTCCGCTGCACGCTGTTCCGCTGATGTACTCCCCGATAAGAGGATAAAGATGATAGCACGAAAATGCTTTTTGTGCAAGGAGAATTTTAGCTCCCGTGCGCTCCTCGACTCCGTGGAGGATCTCGAGATTCCGGCGGAGCTTCGGCTCGTCGATTATGTAGCAGGGGGTTGATATATTATTGGTATCCAGCAATTATTTCACCTCTTGGTTTAGTCCACTAATACGGGATTGAAGTTCTCGATGTTGTAAAAGTCAGTTTTGTTTTGCTGACTGGTCAAATATCATACATTTTGTAAGTATCTGATTTTCATAGTTGTTAATGCATGAATAGCTGATGACAATGAGTCGCCAAATTTACCGCCGCCAATTCTGTTGCAAAGAAATTTAGGTGAAAACTGTTCTATAATAGACTGTTCAATTTCAAAGCTGGTTTTGCATTTATATGCGTATAATCTTGTTGTATCAAATGCTCTGAAAGAGTCAATATGCATTACAGAAGTTTCAACGGCACCAATTGGAAACAGCAATCTATCGAAAGCTTTATTTTTAGTCCAATGTTGTCGGATTCTTCTTTTTATATTATCCGAAGCACCAACATATAACTGTTTATATTCGTCTAAAACCATTATGTAAATACCGGAGACATCATATTTATTAAGATCTGATACAGCCTTGAACCGTTTGTTTCTTTTTAAAAAAGCAGTTATTTCATTATTAAATTCGCTTTCATCCAACAGCGAGAAAAATTGCATGCTTAAATCAAAGTTTTTCAAGCAATTAGCTTGGTGTTTCTGACACCATTCATCAGTATAATATCTTCCACTTTCGTCAGTATAGCAATCTGACATGCTTTTAAAACATATATGGAATGAACTTTTGTTATCAATTGTAGCATATTTATCTCGTGTTAATTTGAAACCCTTATCGGTTTCCCTTAAATTTAACCCGAAATGTTTTATCATAATCAAGTTCCTCTGTTATCCTCAGTCAACCAGCACCGGCTCAAAATCCTCCTCCCACGGAAGTCCCCACTTATTGAGAGCCTCCATAAACGGGTCGGGGTCAAATTCCTCGATGTTGTAGACGCCAGCCTTGTTCCACTGACCTGTCATAATCATCATAGCGCCGATCATAGCAGGAACTCCCGTTGTGTAGGAGATAGCCTGCGAGCCGACCTCCCTGTAGCACTCCTGATGGTCGCAGATGTTGTAGAGGTAGTAGGTCTTGTCCTTGCCGTCCTTTTTGCCGCGGAAGATACATCCGATATTTGTCTTGCCGACAGTTCTGGGACCGAGAGTTGCAGGGTCGGGAAGAACCGCTTTCAGGAACTGGAGCGGAACAATCTCCTTGCCCTCGAACATGATAGGCTCAATGGAAGTCATTCCGACATTCTCGAGGCACTTCAAATGAGTGAGATAGCTCTGACCGAATGTCATAAAGAAGCGGATTCTCTTGATTCCCTTGATATTGAGAGCAAGAGATTCAAGCTCCTCGTGGTGTAGGAGGTACATATCCTTTTCGCCGACTCCCTTGAAATTATATACACGCTTTATTTCCATAGGCTCAGTCTCGACCCACTTGCCGTCCTCCATGTAGCTTCCCTTTGCGGAAACCTCACGAATGTTGATTTCGGGATTGAAATTCGTCGCAAACGGATAGCCATGGTCGCCGCCGTTGCAGTCGAGGATATCAATATAATTTATCTCGTCGAAGTGGTGCTTCATTGCGTAAGCCGAGAAAACTCCCGTAACACCGGGGTCGAAGCCGCTTCCGAGGAGGGCAGTGATTCCAGCCTTTTCAAACTTTTCACGATAAGCCCACTGCCACTTGTACTCGAATTTCGCAGTATCAAGCGGCTCGTAGTTTGCAGTATCAACATAGTGAGTCTTTGTCGCAAGACAAGCGTCCATGATAGTCAGATCCTGATAGGGGAGAGCGAGGTTCAGCACCACATCCGGCTTATAGGATTCAATAAGCGCAATAAGCTCGTCCACATTGTCAGCGTCAACCTGAGCTGTCTCAATTACAGTTTTTGTAGTCGGCTGGAGCTTCTCTTTCAGTGCGTCGCACTTGGACTTTGTACGGCTGGCAATCATGATTCCCTCAAATACTTCGCTGTTCTGGCAGCACTTGTGAATTGCTACAGAAGCTACTCCTCCGCAGCCAATTATCATACATTTTTTCATAAAATTTCTCCTTTAAATTATAATTATACTGAATCAGGATTTATTTATTATTTCCAAAGGCTATTGGGGAAAACCTTTCTGAAGAAAGGTTCTTCCCCAAACCCCTTTCCAAAGACTTTTAGTCAAATTTTACGAATAGGGTCAAAGACCCTATTCGTAAAATTTAATTGGAAGTTTTAGGGAGGGAGTTTGAGGGACTACCCTTTTTCAAAAGGGTCTCCCTCAATAAACTTTAGTAATAGTAAAACAAATCCGGATTCAGATACTTATGACATTGCAAGCAGCATTTCTCTGATTATTTTGCAGGCGACGGCGGTAGAGACGCCGCTGTGGTCGTACTGCGGACTGAGCTCGTTTACATCGCAGCCGACGATATTCAGTTCCGAGCACACAAGAGTTAACGCACGGCGAAGCTCGTCGAAGGTAACTCCGCCTGCCTCGGGAGTTCCCGTACCCGGAAAGATCGACGGGTCGAGCACATCAAGGTCAACTGTGAGATAGATGTTTCTGCCTCTGAGCTTTTCAACAGTCTCTTCAAGATTGTTGAAATTGAACTTATTCATGAACGTATGCTCACGAGCGAACGTAAACTCATCACGGTCGCCGCTTCTGATTCCGAACTGAAAAATACGTCCGTCGCCGAGGATATCGTGACATCTTCTGAGCACGCAGGCATGGGAGAGCTTCTGTCCGAGATAATCCTCACGCAGGTCTGCATGAGCGTCAAAGTGAATGATGTATAAATCATCATATTTTCCGCTGACAGCTCTTACTGCACCGAGAGTTACAAGGTGTTCTCCGCCAATCATGAACGGGACTTTCCCGTCATCGAGAATAGTCTGTGTACGCTTCTCGATATCGCTGAGGACTCTCTGTGTATCGCCGAAAGGAAGCTCAATATCTCCGCTGTCGAAATAGCTGTAGTCGAGCATATCCTTATCCTGATAGGGCGAGTAGGTTTCGATTCCGAAGCTCTCGTTTCTTATCGCAGACGGAGCAAATCTTGTTCCGGGACGAAAGCTTGTTGTTCCGTCGAAGCCTGCGCCGAAAAGGACAATTTCCGAGTCCTCATACTCAGCGTCGCAGGCGATAAAGGTCTGTATATTCTTATTCAACATCTCTCAGAAGCTCCTCCACATAGCACGGCAGGGCAAATGCGCCGATATGAAGCCGTGTATTGTAATAACGTGTTTTTATTCCCTGAATATTCCACTTTGTACCGTTGTAGTCGTTGGTGGGATGATATTTCTTTGAAGCAAAGCCGAACAGCCAGTGTCCCGACGGATAGGTCGGAATGTGAGCCTGATAAACCTTGCTTATCGGGAAGCTCTCGATAATCCTCTTGTGGGAGCGCTGCATAGCTGCCGCATCTTCCGCATAGAACGGACTTTCATGCTGATTTACCATTATTCCGTCCTCACGCAGAGCCTTATAGCAGCTGCCGTAGAATTCCTTTGTGAAGAGTCCCTCTCCGGGACCGAACGGGTCGGTTGAATCGACAATAATTATATCGTAGAGATTCTCACAGCGGCGGATGAATTTTACTCCGTCCTCGTAGTAGATATTGAGTCTCGGGTCGTCGAAGCGGCAGGCAGTCGTCGGGAGATACTGCTTGCTGACCTCCACCACAAGCTCGTCGATTTCAACGAGGTCGATTCGCTCGACTGTGGGATATCTCGTCAGCTCACGGACAACTCCTCCGTCGCCTGCACCGATAACGAGAATATTCTTAGGATTCGGATGAACAGCCATCGGTACATGCGTAATCATCTCGTGATAGATGAACTCGTCCTTTTCCGTGAGCATCATGTAGCCGTCCAACGTCAGAAAACGTCCGAATTCCTTTGAGTCGAATATGTCTATCCTCTGAAATTCACTGTAGCCGCTGTAAAGCTGGCGGTCTACTTTTATCGAGAATTTTACGTTAGGTGTGTGTCTCTCTGTAAACCATAGTTCCATTTTTATCACTCCCATTTTGTTATTCCGGATTTGGTTCGCCATGTTCGGGCGACCGCAAGGGTCGCCCCTACTGTAGGGACAGCCCTTGCGGCTGTCCGCAGAATAATCGCTTACTTCAGCACATTCAGCCTCTCAATATTGATATCCTCCGTACCCGTCATTGAGCAGCCTTTTTCCTTGGCGTACTTGATGTAGCGGATGATTTCATCCGTGATAAGTTCACCGGGAGCTAGAATCGGGATTCCGGGAGGATAGCACATTACAAATTCACTGCAAACACGTCCGACAGCCTCGTCAAGCGGCAGTGAAATCTTATCCGCATAAAAAGCCTTTCTCGGAGTCTCGGCAACGATGGGATTTATGTACTCCTGAGAGAGCATATCAGCACCCGTTTTTCCGAAGCGGCGTTTTATCTCGGCAAGAGCGCTTATAAGACGTTCAATATCACGGATTCTGTCGCCGACGGAAATATAAGCGAGAATATTTCCGATATCTCCGAACTCAATCTGTATATCATATTCGTCACGGAGCAAATCATAGACCTCGATTCCCGCAAGACCGATCGGAAGCGTGAATATCGAGAGCTTTGAAACATCGAAATCATATATACTGCTTCCGTTGACAAGCTCCTTTGAGAAAGCATAGTATCCGCCGATAGCGTTTATTTCCTCACGGGCATACTGGGCAAGCTCCACCGTATGGGCAAAGATTTCACGTCCCTGAAGCGCAAGCTTTCTGCGTGAGATGTCAAGGCTCGAGAGCAAAAGATAGGACGCACTCGTTGTCTGAGTGAGATTTATAACCTGCCGCATATAGTCGGAGTTGACGCGCTCTCCCATCAGCAGGAACGAGCTTTGCGTAAGACTTCCGCCCGACTTGTGCATGCTTACGGAAGCTATATCTGCTCCTGCCGCCATAGCTGTTACAGGAAAGCTGTCCCCGAAATAGAAGTGAGTTCCGTGAGCCTCGTCCACCAGCACCAGCATTCCCTTTGAGTGGGCAAGCTCTGTAATTTTTCTGAGGTCGGAGCATATTCCATAGTATGTAGGATTATTCACAAGAATCGCCTTTGCGTCGGGATTCTCCTCGATAGCCTTTTCGACCTGTTCCACCGACATTCCCAGAGCAATTCCCAGCTGATTGTTGACATCGGGATTAACGTACACGGGAACAGCGTCGCAGAGAATCAGAGCATTGATAGCGCTGCGGTGGACGTTTCGGGGGAGAATTATCTTGTCTCCGCCCTTGCAGGCATACATTATCATACTCTGAACGGCAGAGGTAGTACCTCCGACCATGAAAAAGGCATTTGCCGCACCGAATGCCTCGGCAGCGATCTCCTCGGCTTCCTTGATGACTGAAACGGGATGACAGAGGTTGTCCAGCGGCTTCATGGAGTTAACGTCCACGTCCATGCACTGCTGACCGAGAAAATCGGTAAGCTCCATGTTTCCTCGTCCTCGCTTGTGTCCGGGAACATCGAACGGAACGATTCTCATTTTCTTGAATCTCTGCAAAGCGTCGTAGATGGGAGCGTCATTCTGATTGAGCATAATTAGTACACATTCCTTCCGCTGAAAATTTCGATCATCTCTCGTCTGAGAGCTGTGCTGATTTCGAGTCTGCGCTGAGGAGGAAGCTCGTCAACGTCTGTATTGAAAAGATAGTTTTGCAGATAAAGCTCCTTGATCAGCATTTTTGTATGGAAAATATTAGCCTGATAAACATTGATATCCATAACGTCGTAGCGCTCGAGAGTAGAATTGTCAATGTAGTCCTGAATAGAGGTAATATTGTGGTCGATGAACAGCTTTTCGCCGTCCATATTGCGTGTAAAGCCTCTTACACGGTAATCCATTGTGATTATGTCCGAGTCAAAGCTGCCGATGAGGTAATCCAGAGCGGTCAGGGGAGTGATCTTGCCGCAGGTAGCAACGTCGATGTCCACACGGAACGTAGCGATACTGTTCTGCGGATGGAACTCGGGATAAGTATGAACAGTAACATGGCTTTTATCGAGGTGAGCTGCGATCTCGTTTCCGCCGGCAGGAATCATAGTATCGTCGGCAATAAGAAAGGTAGCCGAAGCACCCTGAGGGTCGTAATCCTGCTTGGAAATACTCAGCACCTGAGCGCCTATCATCTCGGTGACATGAGTCATGATATCGCAGATACGCTCGGAGTTATACTGCTCGTCGATATAGGCGATATAATTTTTCTGCTCCTTGGGAGTCTTGGCGTAGCAGACATCATATATATTGAAGCTGAGTGATTTTGTAAGATTATTGAAGCCGTAAAGCTTTAGCTTATTTTCCATATCCACACCTCAAAAAAATAAAAAAAGCGCACAAGAAATCGGTTCTTGCGCGCATATACTCATAATGTCATGCAAATACAGCATACATAAATACGGATACACGATACATAGGTTTCAGAGTCTATATAGCAAATAACACTTTTACTACTCTTATTGACCGTTTCACAAGTTAATTCCTCATAAATGAACTTATAAAATGAATTTCAATAAGGCAACAGAAGTTGCCGGTCGGCTCCTGACCCAGCTGTCCGTATGGCTTTAACTTCAATTAGAAGTGGTCAATATATCTGCTGTATGATGAATCTCCGAAACATCATATTTGCAACAACATTGTAACATAGAAAAAAGATTTTGTCAAGTAAAAAAAGTGTAAAATCCACGGAATCAATATTATCTGCTGAAACATTGAATATTGTGATTGTAGGGGAGTTCATTGGGCGCCCGTTTTGTTTTTGGATTTGGTTTACCATGTCCGGGCGACCGAGCCAAAGGCATGCGCAAAAGAGCAAAATCGTAGATTTTGTTTTTTGCGGAAAGGGTCGCCCTTACAAAAATGCTTATGCATTTTCACTCAGATAAATGGAAACACGGTTCTGCATTCGCTTAGCGCACTCCTCGGCTGAGATTTCGCCGTTGATGAATGTACTGAACTCCTCGGTAAGTATCTCGTTCAACGAGACATTTCTGTCCTTGACGTTCGTGCATTTTGAAATGTAATCCCTGACGTAGTCAAGCATTTCATCTGAAACTGACGGATCATAAGTAACACTGTAATTGCCATAACCAGCGGATACTTCTCCATTCCATGCACCTTTCTGCTGCTCCTGATCAGCCTTGATGTGATCCTCAAAAGCGTCCTTGCGGGTACAGAAGTTATGCTGTTTTATCTGCCGGTCGTAGCTCATGATATAATTCACAAACTCCCAGCCGCCCTCAGTACACTTGCCGCTGTTCATGACTGAGTACAGCTCGCCGCCCCAGATTCCCAACTTTCCTGATTTATCCTCGGACGGAGGAGCAAGAAGAGTTACACCGTCCTGCCCAAGACCGGATGTGGCAGCGAACCTTACAATGTCGCTCGGGCAGCCTGCACCCATAAGCGGCATCATCAGAGCCTGCTTATTCTTGACTCTGAGCATATCTTCGGTATCAGCAGCAGTTGTATCCTCTTCGGTCAGGTATTCGGGACGCTCGCCGAGAATATTGACATCACGGCAGAACTCAAGAACACGGATGAATTCCTCCGAATCAAAACGGCAGGAAGCATTCTCAAAGTCGATCCACGAGCTGAGACTGTTCAGGCACATAAACGAGAAAACATCATCCCTTGTCTGGAATCCCCAGTAGTTGCTGAGAGCCATATCCTCGGGCATATTCTCAGCAATGCTGAAAAACTCATCATAGTTCCAGAATGTATACTCCTCGCCGACAACCTCCCTGTTTGCGTAATAGCATTCAAGATAAAAGTTGGGAATTATGCCGTAAAGCCCGTCCTTGTACTCCATAGCTTCAATAACGTTGTCCAGAATATCGTCCTTAGTGAAGCCGCCGTACTGCTCGGAAAGCTCGTACATATCGGCAAGCGCACCCATATTCGTAAGGTCATGCATATCTCCGGTGTCGCTGTAGACATACACATCCGGAGCGTCTCCGGCAAGGATATCCTGAACGAGCTCCTCATGTTCATCGTAGTCATACGTCCTGATCTCGCCCTTGTATTCATCACTGAACCGTGTGAATTTTGTAACGTCCTCACGGAAGTCATCATCGACTGAATTTGATGCAATGATAACGGGCTGTTTATTTTCAACATAACCATCCGGACGAACGGTGAGCTTTGACATATAGTATCCGTCGTTATCAGCTCCGACCATGAGGAATTTTCCCTCTCCGACAGGTGATAGCGAATATATTTCGGTGGAGATGATATTGGAATCCGAGTAATCCAGAATTTTAACGAATTCTTTATCCTCAGTAAATCCGAAAATACCTTCATTCAGCGGAAAATAAGCCATATAGCCTTCCGGTCCCGGATAAGCTGCTCCGTCGCCGGCTATGTATTTGTCGAAATCGGTTGTTTCAGTCGGCAGATTTAGAGTTTCGCCGTCCAGATAACCGTAGTTCTCAAAAGAAATCGCAATGGTATTGCTGTTGATATCATGTCCGAGGAAGTAGATGTCCTCGGGAGCCTGAACATCTATGACAGCTCCTGTACCGTCGATAAGCGCCCAGCCGTCGAAGAAATCAATGATATAGCTGTTCTCGCCGTATCTCAGAAACTGGGAAATATAAGCAGTCTCCATGTCGTAGTAATCGGTAAAATTTTCGATTGTGACAGTCTCCGTCAGCTCGCCCGAGGGAGTGCAGCTGCGGATCTCAAAGGTTTTCACAGAATTCTTGAAGTAATCCTCATAGTCGGTGATTTCGGGCTTGTCGTACTCCAAGAACATCAGCAGGAGAGTTATGCTTCCGTCGGGAGCTATATCGGCAGAGTAGCTGTGTAAATTTTCCTCATCAACAAGTACAGTGCTCTGCTTCTGAGTAAATTCACTGTCATAGAAGGTGAGCATGATCCTGCCGTCCTTATCAGTATAAAGCATTGCGGTCTCGCCTGTATCGCTGACGTAGGAAGTCCCGATAATCGAGCTGAAATCATCCGGGAGACGCATACGCTCCTCCTTGTACATTACCTGAGTCACAGGCGCAGGAGCAGGGAGAGCTTCCGAAGTTCTGCTGTTATTTTTGCTGCACGATACTGCCGAAGCGGTGATCAGGACAGCTGCGGTCATTGCTGCGATTTTTCTTAGTTTAGCGTTCATAGTTATACCTCCGTCTCAGCCCTGAAAAGAGCCTTTTATTATTAGTGACTTTAAGAGGCATAAAAAGACGAAGGTTTTATATATTTTTATATTTTAATTATTAAAAAGGGCGGACTTAATGTCCGCCTGAGCTTTAAGTATTCACGAGCATTTTTGAAAATTCAATAAGCTGGTCGAGATCAAGCTGTTCAATTCTGGCAGTCTCGGGAAGTCCGACAGCTTTAAGCGAATCATAGACGCGCTGCTTGTCGATTCCCATCTGCGAGGAGAGCGCATTTGCGACCGTTTTTCTGCGCTGGGAGAATCCGTTTTTTACTACTGAGAAGAAGAATTTTTCCTCCTCCGGTTCAAGCATGGGTTCACGGTTAACGTCGATTCTGATGACTGCCGAATCAACATTCGGAGCAGGCATGAAGCTTCCTCTTGAGACGTTGAAGAGATTTCTGACCGTGCCGAAATAATTTACTCCGACAGTGATTGCGCCCGATTCACGGGATCCGACCTTTGCACACAGACGCTGAGCAGCCTCCTTCTGAACCATGACCGTAATCGACTCGATCGGCAGACGGCTTTCCAGCAGCATCATGATTATAGGCGAGGTAATATAATACGGAAGATTCGCACAGACTGCAACTCTGAGTCCGCTGAATTCCTCCCTGATGATTTTATGAAGATCGCATTTCATTACATCCTCGTTTATGATCTTCACATTGTCGAAATCAGCGAGAGTCTCCTCAAGGATAGGGAGCAGCCGGGTATCTATTTCAACAGCCGTAACCTTGTCCGCACGCTTGGCAAGCTCCGCAGTAAGAACTCCTATTCCCGTGCCGATCTCAAGCACTCCGAAGCCCGTCTGAGCATTGCCGTTTTCCGCAATTCTGGGGCAGATATCGGGATTGATGATAAAATTCTGTCCCAGTCCCTTTGAGAAGCTGAAACCGTGCCTGCCGAGAATATCCTTTACGTTTCCTATATTTGTCAAATTCATATCTTAAATCTCCTGAGACGAATGACGCACCTTATCGGCAAATTCAGTCTGTTTAGCGTCGTTGAGTTTCTCCATATTATTCACCAGATAGTCCGCAGAACGGTAAGCACGCTGGAAATCCGTATCCTTGAAATAGAATTTCAGATCCACAAATTCACCGTCAACAGTGATATCGAGCTGTCTGATCTGCCGCCCTTTGTATTTTTGCTGACCGTATTTTATGTATTCGCCGATCTCCCGGGTGTCCAGCTCGCCGCCTGTAATATTTACCTTCATTTGAGACCTCCTTTTCGGGATTTTATAACTTGCCTATCCATTATAACATACAACCCATCCCAAAATCAAGTCAGCAAAAATGAATAGTGAGGTAAATTGTTGTTTATCGGGGAGTATCTTCGTAACCTGCTGGGGCAAACCTTTCTGAAGAAAGGTTCTTCCCCAGACCCCTTTCCAAAGACTTCAACTCAAATTTTCCAGATAGGGGCATGCCCCTA
>JAFTPG010000031.1 GCA_017463375.1 Ruminococcus sp.
AGTGCAGAAATTGAAGCTCCCATGCAGATAGTCCAGTCCATAGCCGAAAGAGGTGCGGAGGCTCCGAGAGTATAACAGCCGATATCGCCCGAAACAGTCACATTAAGCTTTTTCAGGCAGTAGAACAGACCTCTGTGGGGACATCCTGCACACATAACGGGCGGACGTACAGGGACATTCACATCAAGAGCATTGAACTCCTTCTTCTCACCGAGAAGCTTCTCTGCGATGATCGACTGCGAAAACTCTCCCAGCAGACCGAAAATCTCCTTGCCTGCAATGTTGTTCACGCCAATATTGCGGCAGTGCTGCTCGATGATACCGTCAAGCTCCTCAATTATGTAGATTTTCTCATACTTAGCGGCAAAATCCTGAATGAGCTTAACAGGAAGCGGATTCACGATTCCGAGCTTGAGCACGGAAGCCTTGTCTCCGAGAGCCTCCTTTGTATACTGGTAAGCAGCTCCGCTTGTGATTACTCCGAACTCTGCGCTGTCGGAGATTTCAGCTCTGTTGAGACATGAGGTCTCAGCATATTCGGTAAGCTTCTGCATACGCTCCTCAACGAAAACGTGTCTGCCTCTTGCGAATGCAGGCATCATAACGTACTTGGGAATATTCTTTTCATAGTCTTTAAGGGGCTTTTCGTCTCTTTCGCAAAGCTCCACTATGCTCTGCGAGTGAGCCACTCTTGTGGAAAGACGAACGATTGCAGGAGTATCAAACTCCTCTGAAAGGTCGAATGCCGCCTTTGTGAACTCCTTACACTCGGATGAATCCGACGGCTCGAGCATAAGCACCTTTGAAGCAATCGCATGATGACGGCTGTCCTGTTCATTCTGTGAGGAGTGCATTCCGGGGTCGTCTGCAACTGCGATAACAAGACCTCCGTTTACTCCCGTATATGCTGCTGTGTAAAGAGGGTCGGCGGCTACGTTAAGTCCGACATGCTTCATTCCGCAGAAGGCTCTTGCTCCGGCGATAGAAGCTCCGAGAGCCGATTCCATCGCAACCTTTTCATTAGGTGCCCATTCTGCATACATCTCGTCGTATTTAGCCGCTGCCTCGGTGATTTCAGTCGAGGGAGTTCCCGGATAGCTTGAAATCACACGGCAGCCTGCCTCGTAGAGTCCTCTTGCAAAGGCATCGTTTCCGAGCATTAGTTTTTTCATTTATATCAGTTTCCTTTCAATTATTATAGGGACGACATCCCGAAATTTGCGTATAAATTCCGGCATGCCCTGTAGGGGCGCATTCCGTGCGCCCGTTTTGTTCTTTGGATTTTATGTGCGGGCGGATGATATCCGCCCCTACATTAAGTTAAATATAATTTTCTGACAGCCATACCGCAACACCGTTTTCCGTATTGGGCAGAATTATTTCATCCGCAAGCTCTTTCAGCTCAGGCTTGGCATTCCCGACGGCAAGCTTCACATCGCTCGCACGGAACATCGGTATGTCGTTGAGATTATCCCCGAAGCACGTTATATGCTCAAAGCCGCAGTACTCCCGGAGAAACTTTACTCCGTTGTACTTTGAGGCTCTGTCGGAAAAAATCTCGAGATACCATACGTTTTCGCTGTATATATCACGATAAAACTCATATTTCAGCCCTCCGATTTTTTCAGCTCCTTTGCGAACTGCGTCAAGCTTTTCATACCTGTCGAGCATTGTGAAATACATTACTTCATCTGTACATGAGTCCGAAAAGCTCTTTATCTGTGCAAACGGTTTGTCATAGCGGTCTTTTCTTCTGCGATAGAACTCATAGATCTCAGGGCTGTCGAGTGTCGTATACTCGCAGGAAAGCTTATCCTCCGAAATCTTGTACATGAATCCGCTCTGACCGAGAGAGTCAAGAAGCTCCGCAACGGCAGCGGATTTTTCCGCAGGCAGATACTCATTTTTCACATACTTTTTCCGTGCAATATCGTACACGCTCACGCCGTTCATTAATATGCAGGGAACATTTATATTTATGCCCTCTGTGATCTTCACGGCTGAAGCGGCTGTTCTTGCGGTTGCGAATGTGAAAAACGCACCCTTTGCTATGCTTTCATTAAGAAGCCGCACCGTTTCCTCCGTTACAAGCTGTTCGGGACTGAGAAGCGTACCGTCGAGGTCGCAAATATAAAGCCTCTTCATTATTTATCCTGATTACGCAGGTCAACGATTCTCTTAGCCTTGCCCTGGAATCGCTCGAGAGACTTGCTCTCGACGAGAGATACCTTTGTATCAATTCCGAGAACAGTTTTCAGATTGTGGTGAATATCACCTCTGAGCTTTTCAAGAGCACCGTAATTCTCGAGAAGCGAAGCGTCGGCAAGCTCGACCTTGACCTCGAGACGGTCGGAGTAGTCAGCTCTTGTAACAACAAGCTGATAGTGCGGAGCAATCTTGTCAAACGACATGAGCACGCTCTCGATCTGCGACGGGAATACGTTGACTCCTCTGATTTTGAGCATGTCATCGCTTCTGCCCTTGATTTTAGCCATTCTCGCAAAGGTACGTCCGCACTTGCAAGGCTCGTAGTCAATCTGAGTGATATCCTTTGTGCGGTAGCGGAGCATCGGGATTCCCTCTTTGGTGAGAGTTGTGATAACAAGCTCTCCCTGACTTCCCTTGGGAAGAACCTCGCCTGTCTTGGAGTCGATGATCTCCGCAAGGAAATGATCCTCATTGATGTGCATTCCGCAGCGCTCACGACAGTCACCGGAAACTCCGGGACCCATAAGCTCGCTCATGCCGTAGTTGTCGGTTGCGAAAAGTCCGAGAGTCTTTTCAATCTGGTCACGCATCTCGACAGTACAGCCCTCAGAGCCGAAAAGTCCGAGCTTGAGGTTGATCTTGTCGATAACGCCCATCTCCTTAGCCTTTTCGCCGATATACTGGGCATAGGACGGTGTTGAAACGAGCGCCGTTGTCTGGAAATCCTGCATGAGCATGATCTGCTTTTCGGTGTTTCCGCTTGAAGTGGGAACTACTGTAGCTCCGAGCTTTTCAAGTCCGTAGTGGAGTCCGAGTGCTCCCGTAAAGAGTCCGTAGCCGAAAGCAATCTGAACGATGTCCTCATCGGTAGCTCCTGCTGCACAGCAGAGACGAGCCATACAGTCGCTCCAGTTTTCGAGGTCATTTTTTGTGTAGCCTACAACTGTGGGCTTTCCAGTAGTACCGCTGGAAGCGTGGATTCTTACAATCTTATTCATCGGCTGTCCGAACAGACCAAAGGGATATGTATCACGGATATCATCCTTAGTTGTATAAGGGATATACTCAATATCCTTGAGTGATTTAATTTTCTCCGCAGTAACTCCCGCCTCGGTGAGACGCTTGTTATAAAACGGGATATTCTTCATGCAGTAATCGACCAGCCACTTCAGACGCTCGAGCTGAAGCTCCTCTATTTTCTGACGTGACATTGTTTCTATATCTTTCTGAAACATTATTCTTAACTTCCTTTCAAAAAAAACGCTGATATACTATTATTATAGCACATCAGCGTCTTAAAGTATAGGATTTATTGATTTTTCTTTTTCTTTTTGTGCACTTTAACGAAAAGGCTCATACTTTGCTGTGTATCATGCATAAAGCAAGCTCGGGACTGTAAAGTTTTGTAACTTCATATTAATTGACAGCTGTACTCCGTATATGCTATGATAGAGACACTAAGGGAGGTTCTGCCATGAAAAAATTTTATCTCGGATTTATTACAATACTGCTTACTGCATTAACCATGCTGACAGCTGCTCCCTCTGTATATGCCGACTGCGGTCCGAAGCCGAGCGTACAGATCAAGGTTGAAAATCCTCCTGAGGGAGATTATTATATTGATTTTTTTGTTGAAGGTTATATAGACCAATACTCCGGAGATGATGACCTTCTTGCTTTTCTGTACAGCTATAATGAGGACGGATATCGTGCCCGTCTCAGAGGGAGTGACGGTCTCGGCAAAGGTCCTGAAAAGTCCAACAGCAGCCATACCTATGACTTCTTTTATATTACTCCCGACGAATTCAAAATAATCATCGTCACAGAGGATTTGCATACTATTGTCAGTCCGCTTATCAAGCCACGAGCGCTCAACACCCGTATCACATTCGACGCCTCCGCCTGCACTGCCAAGGAAGACAACGGAGCTGTAACTGAGCATATCATTACATTTCTTCCTGTTACGATTTTTCTTTTCATCCTGACGTGCAGCGTTACTCTATTGAGCGAAAGACTTGTATTCCTCTGCTTTCGGATAAAAATGAAAAATAACGGTAATTTCAGAATATTCTTTCTAATGAATATTGCAACACAGCTTTTCCTTTATGTAGTTCTCGAGCTGAGTGCATATACTTCAGTATCATACGACATTGTTTTAATGGCAGCTGAAATTATTATCCTTGCTGCCGAAGCATGCCTTTTTGCATTTAAAATGAAGGATTCATCCAAACTCAGAATAACTCTGTGCACAATTTCCGCCAATCTTTTCAGTGCAGCGGGAGTTCCGCTGATATTTGCAGTTTCGTTCGGTTTAATATGATATAAAAAAGGGTATGCCCATTTGATGTGCATACCCTTTATACTTTTATCTCACTTCTTAATCATCAGAGCAACCGCATGAGCAGAGATTCCGAGCTTTTCTCCGGTGAAGCCAAGCTTTTCCTCGGTCGTAGCCTTGACGCTTATCTGCGAGACATCACATCCGCAGACATTTGCGATATTCTCTCTCATCGTCAGAATATGAGGAGCAAGCTTAGGAGCCTGAGCAATAACGGTAGCGTCGATATTACCTATATCGTAGCCATTCTCCCGGCAGACACAGCAGACCTCGGCAAGGAGCTTCATGCTGTCCGCACCCTTGAAAGAATCGTCGGTATCGGGAAAAAGATGTCCTATATCTCCCAGAGCCAGTGCTCCGAGCATAGCGTCCATTACCGCATGGACGAGTACATCCGCGTCGGAATGACCGAGAAGTCCGACTGTATGCGGAATCTCGACTCCGCCGAGAATCAGCTTTCTTCCCTCGACGAGCTTATGAACATCGTATCCGTGACCTATTCTGAACATACTGCACCTCCGTTAGTCCTCAATATCGAGAATCGCCTCGGCAATTCTGATATCCTCGGGAGTAGTGATCTTAATATTGGTATAATCGCCCTTTGTCATGCAGATCTTTCCGCCTATTGCCTCCACAAGCTGACAGTCATCGGTGAAATCGAGGTCGTGCTCGAGAGCAAAATCGACTCCCTCAAAATAGAGCTTTCTGCGGAAAACCTGCGGAGTCTGGGTTATGTACAGCGACTTTCTCGGCGGAGTATCCATAATAAGACCATCATCCACCATCTTTATTGTGTCCTTGACGGGAACTCCCAGAGCTGCTCCTCCGAACACACGGGCGTCCTTGATAGTTTTCTCGATATGCTCGGGCTTTACGAGAGGTCTTGCGCCGTCGTGAATTGCAATCATTTCGGTATCCTTTGATACGCAGCGGATTCCGTTTATAACGCTCTCCTGACGTGAAGCTCCTCCGACAGTACAAGCCGCAAGCTTGTCTACTCCGATTCTGCGAGCCTCCGCCTTGATTTCGGGAATATCCTGCTCCTTCGCCACAATAATGATCTCCTTAACGCTTTCGCACTGCTGAAAAGCGAACATTGCGGCTCCGATAACAAGAGTGTCCCCCAGCGGCAGAAGGATCTTGTTTTTTCCCTGCATCCGGGTGGAATTGCCTGCACAAACTATAACAACCGATGTGTCCATATATGATACTCCAATCCGCCTTTTACGGCAATTTAAATTATTACAGGAACTCCGTCAATGATAACGCTTCTGATTATTCCGGAATTCTCATAGTACTCGACCACGACCTCTGAACCATAGCTCAGCATAAGCTCAGTGGAAAGATAATCTGCGTCGCTTTTGCTGAGCATAAAACGATTATCGCCGCATTTGAGATAGTAATAGTACTGCTTATTTGCTCTGTGGCTGCGCCGTCTCCTGGATGAATATACTTTTATGTGGTCGGTAACAACCTTAGCGTCGTCAGATTTGACCGTCAGGGTTTCGCCGTGGGAAATATCCTCGGAAATATCATTATACAGCGAAATTCTGCTGATGATATTCATTTGAGACGGATCCGTACTATAGGGCAAAAACAGAGTTTTCATGCTGCCGAGCAAAGCAATCACAGCCACGAGCATTATAACGCTTTCTCGGCTTGTTATCAATATTTTCCATATTTCTCTCCCATTCCGTCAGCAGTAGACAACTGCCACAACAGTTATATTGTCGGCGCAGTCCTTTTCGAGAGCCTTTTTAACCAGCATTTCGAGTCTCTTTGGCAGACTTTTCGGCAGCTCAAGTATCTCCTCGATATCCAGCGGCGAGAGATAGTCAGAAAGCCCGTCCGTACAGAGCAGCAGAATATCTCCGTACTTCATTCCGCCCTCGAGCGGCAGTATATCAATCTGCGGCTCGGCGGAGATATTCCCGAGAACAGGGAATATAATATTCCTGTGAACGTGCGTACGCAGCTCCTCCTGAGTGATAGTGCCCTCCTCAAAGAGCAGCTGGACAAGTGACTGGTCTCGTGAGATCTGACGGAGACGACCGCCCCTGAAGCGGTAAAGTCTGGAATCGCCTACGTTGATTATCTGAATACCGCCGTTTTCGTTTACTGCAATTGCACAGAGCGTAGCCTGCATATTGTGGTTGTCCTTATTTTCGCTTCCGCACTGAGCCATTTTACGGTGAACCTCGGCAAGCTTCTGTTTAAGATTGATCTTACCCGAGTACTTTATATCCCTGATAAGCTCCATGCACATTTTTGAGGCAAGCTCACCCGAAAGCTCGCCCGAAACACCGTCCGAAACGGCAGCGATAAACGGAGCCTCGAGCTTCTGTTCGACCGTTCCGCTGACCGCAGCATTCTTTCCGATGAGCATTGCGTCCTCGTTATGCGGCATATTGCCTTTTTCTGTAATTCCGCAGCAATAATACATATTCTGTTATACCTCGCTAAATCTACACATTTTATCTTTATCTATTTATTTTATATTGAAAAATTCCATGCCGTTTCTGCATGTAATGTCAAGCAGCTCCTGAGCCGCAACACCCTTTATTTCCGCAGCCTTTTCGGCGATGAACGGAATCATCGAGCTGTCGCAGCGTTTTCCTCTGTACGGCACCGGAGCCATATACGGGCAGTCGGTCTCGAGCATAAGGCGTTCGATCGGAACCTCTGCCAGTGCTTTAAGAGCCTTTTTGGCATTCTTGAACGTGATGACTCCCGTAAAGCTGATATGCATTCCCAGCTTTATTATCTCCTTAGCCGTCTCAGCTGAGCCGCTGAAGCAGTGGACTACTCCGCGCGGTCTGTATTTTCTGAGAATATCCAATGTATCCTCGCAGGCATCACGGCTGTGGACGATCACGGGGAGATTCAGCTCATGAGCAAGCTCGAGCTGTCTGCTGAAAATTTCAATCTGCTTGTCCCTGTCATATCCGTCGTAGTGATAGTCAAGTCCGATTTCGCCTATGGCACGAACCTTCGGGTTGTCCCTGACAGTATTCGCCACGATATCGAGGTAATCGGCAGGATTATCTTCAACGCTTTCGGGATGAACTCCTGCGGCGCAGTAGATGTAATCGAATTTCTGCGACAGCTCCGAATTTACTACAGTATCCTCAGCCGATGCCGAAGCAAGAGTAACATACTTCACGCCCTTTGACGGCAGAGCTTCAAGAAGCTCGAATCTGTCCTCATCGAAGGCTCTGTCGCTGTAATGAGCATGAGTGTCAAAAATATTTTCCATTATGAAATCGCCTTTCTTGTTTGCAGATTCTCAGGCTGCGTCTTTTTCTTCTGTTTCAGTTTTTTCTGTATCCTTGTTTTCTCCGGAGGTTTCAGCCTCGGAGGTTTGTTCTGTCGATTCTTCCTTTTCATCGGACTGGCTGAAATACTCCAGCTTCAGGATGTCACCGAAATCGTAGTCCATCACGAAGTGATCCCCTGACAGCTCGCCGGTCATGTAGCTGTATTTCGCTATGGCAGTACCTTTTCTGAACATATAGGTTATGGCTTCTTCATTCTCTCTGAAATCAATAGCCGTGATATTTGTCTCGACCTGATTGATGATCGTATTGAAGTAAAGCTCGAAATTATCGGCAATTCTCTGGTAATCCGACTGATTGACCATTGCGGCAAGAACCGAGCCCACGTTAAAGGCACGCTGCATCTCGCCGTCGGGGAACTGTGAAAAGGTGAGGAAGGTCTCGACCTGCTTTCCGATAAGCTGCTGACTGAGATGAGGATTGCCCAGTCCGGGAATCTTCACTCCTGTAGCGTAGTTGACTCCGCCCATGATATCGCACATATCGGCAAATGCATCGGAGTCGAATTTCATGTAGCGGTCAACCTCGATATCAAGAAGATTCTCAACGAAGCCTGCCGCTTCAGGCGCTCCGCCTCTTTCATAGACCTCATGCAGGGTAGTCTGCTTTCCTTTTACGGTTTCAACAGTATTTGAAGGAATCCCCACAAACAGCAGATCCTTATCCTTGGGAACAGAGCGCATCAGAGCAAATGTAGTCGGGCAGAGAGCGTCGGGAGAATCGAGCACAAACAGTACCGTATGATTGCTCTCATAGGTCACCTCGACCGTATCGCGTCCGACAAGCTCGGGAAGCTCGTCTTCCTTTCCCAGCTCGAAATAATTGAAAATAAAGAATGCCGCTCCGCCCACAAGAAGCATTGCGATTGCAAATGTAATAAGATATGGAATTGCAATTTTCCCCTTTTTCTTTTTAGCCATAGCTGTCTTACCTCACCGGCGCAGGCTGTATGCATCCTGTTTTTCCGCCGGAAATAACTTTCTGTATAAATTTCAATACGACAATATTCATCAAAAATGAATATAAATCGTTTTCCAAAATCGCATGTTAAAAACTTAACGGCTTGTCAGCGTGATTCAACAAAGTTTTCAACATTTTCAACATCTCCTCGTGTGGAGAATGTTTAAACATCATATTCAACAGTCTGTTGAAAAATCATGTTGATAATGTATCTTGCAATATTTTTTATTTGTGATATAATATTCTTCAGGAAACGGCATTAGTACGGAAGCTCAAAAACATTCTCAAGAAAGCTGATTTCACGTCCGATCGCACGGATATCAGTACCTGCGGAATCCATTACCTCAAAAATATCCTTCATTCCGAAGCGGCAGACCTTTCTGCCCCTGCGATAAGCGTAATTCACGGTCTGAAGCGTTCCCGACGCAAAGCTTCCCTCATTCAGAAATGCTATTGCCGCAGACGACTTTTCCACCATATAGTAATTACGGTCACGGTAAAGCTCCTTGTTTTCGCTGTAGGTGATGCCGGGACTGCCGTTCACCGAAACAAGGACATCCGCTTCTGTTTCAACTCGTCTCAGAAGCTCCAGATAGTACCTCGGGAACCTCTCCGCATGACGAAGATACGGCATTGCTCCGATAAGACGGATTTTAGGATTACGGCTCCGCTTTTTAAGAATATACTCAGCAGCCCATAAATCCGTTCCGACGGCAAGACCGCTGATAAAAGTGTCATACCCCTTTTCGGCTGCCATATCAATATAACGGTAAAGCATAAGCTTAACTGCGTTCATGGTTATATTCCCGTACAGAGGATTGCCCTTATAGGGCTGGATCCCCTTTTCACGATGTCCCGTAATGCATACCGTTTTTGACGTATCGGAAGAAAATTCATCCGCTGCAAGAACAGGGATTCCCGAAACAAGCGACGTTAACAATGGCAGCACCTCCCATTCTCAGCAGCTGATATTTGTCAAGCACACGATGTTAATCTAAATTATACCATATAATACTATGCTTTTCAAGGATTTTTGCAAGCTGTAATTAAATTTTAATAAGAACAAAAGAGACAGAACGAAAGGAATTGATGACACAATGAAACCCTATCTGAAAAGAGCATGGGCAGAAATCTCACTGCCGGCTCTCAGAAAGAATATCGAGACCATCAGACGAATGAACTCCGCTGAAACGGAGATAATGGCTGTTGTAAAGGCTGACGCCTACGGTCACGGCGATGAGAGAATATGCAGATGCCT
>JAFTPG010000053.1 GCA_017463375.1 Ruminococcus sp.
GCGGACTTCATTTCAGTCCAGAGATCCTGCATTTTTCTGCTTGCCTCATCTGAGAGATTTACGAAAACGGTAGTTTTGTTTGCAATAAATTCCTCATCGGGATAAGAAATCGGGTTATTTTTCACCTCATCGTCCAGCATCTCAAAAGCGGCTGTATGAGGAGTGGAGTAGCAGATATAGTCGATGTTTGCATAAGCGATATCAGGCTCGCACATAAAATTGATGTACATTTCCGCAGCCTCCTTCTGCTTAGCGGAGGTCGGAATACACATCGCGTCAATGAAGAGGTTAGTTCCGCTCTGAGGGATAACGAAGTTGAGAGAATCGTTTTCCTCCATGATAGTCAGAGCGTCGCCTGCATAATAGGGAGCGATAAGAGCGTCACCAGCTCCCATTTTATCGAAAATCTCATCCATAACATAGCCCTGAACGATGCTTTTCTGTTCCTTGAGCTTATTTGCCGCCGCAGTAAGCTCGTCGAAATTCTCGGTATTGATGGAATGACCGTTGTAAATCTCAGCGATAGCGAAAGCGTCACGGGGATTATCGAACATAAGAATCTGATCGGCATAAGTTTCGTCCCAGAGCAGATTCCAGTCGATTTCATCTTCAGGAATATCAATCATAGTCTCATCGTAGATGATACCGACAGTTCCCCATGTATATGGAACGGAGTATTCATTCTGCGGATCGTACGCCTGATTTCTGAAATTATCCATAATGTAGCTGAAATTCGGGATGTTTTCAAAATCAAGCTTCTGAATAAGCCCTTCATTGATCATCTTGCTTATCATATAGTCCGAGGGAATAATAATATCGTAGTCAGCGCCGCCGCTTTTGAGCTTGGCATAAAGCTCTTCATTGGTAGCATAGTTGGTGTAGTTTACCTCAATTCCGGTAAGCTTGGTGAACTCCTCGTTGACATCAAGAGTTCCCTCGTCGGCACCGGTGGAAATATATTCACCCCAGTTGTAGACATTAATGGAGAGACCTTTGCCTTTGAATCTGGTATAGTATTCAATATCATCAACGGTAAGGGTCTGGGCAGTGATCTCCTCTTCCTCTCCGGCATCGGTTTCCGCAGAATCCGAGCAGCCTGTAAACATTCCGAGAGAAAGGATAGCTGCAAATAAAACAGACAGATATTTTTTCTTCACAGTCAGTTCCTCCTAAAGGAAGCATTGCGTTTAGCCTGCTTGTTTTCGATGATATTCTTAACGATGAGAATAATGACAACCACCAGGAAAATGAGCGTCGAAAGCGCGTTGATTTCGGGAGAAACCTTTCTGCGCGTCATCGAGTAGATAGTAATCGGCAGAGTCTGCGACGTCGAACCGCTGGTGAAGTAGCTGATAACGAAGTCATCGAGCGAATAGGTGAAAGCCATAAGGAATCCGCTGATAACGCCGGGCATAATCTCGGGAAGAACGACTTTCCTGAACGCCTTGAACGGGCTGCATCCGAGATCCTGAGCTGCCTCATAAAGATGCGGGTCGAGCTGCTTGAACTTAGGCATAATGTTGAGAATTACATAGGGCACATCGAAAGTGATATGAGCGATAAGCAGAGTAACAAAGCCGAATTCGAGATTCATTCTTGCTGCGAAGAAAACGAACAGCAGCATAAGTGAAACGCCTGTAACGATTTCGGGATTGATGATCGGCATATTTGTGACGTTCATAACGAGAGCCTTAGGAACCTTTCTCATATTATTGATACCGATAGCGGCGAGAGTTCCGAGAATAGTAGAGACAATACTTGCGATCACAGCGATGATGATGGTGTTGATCAGCGATGAAATAATGATGTCATTTCTGAAGAGCTTCTCATACCAGTCAAGGGTGAAGCCGCTGAAAACGGAACGGCTCTTTGACTCATTGAAGGAGAATACAATAAGTACAAAAATCGGCACATACAGGAACATCAGAACCGCTGCCATATAAATTTTACCTAATTTTTTCATAGCCGAGCCTCCTTAAATAAGAACCTGATCATCCGGACTGAACTGATTCATGATCGTCATAATTACGAGAATGATGACCATCAGTACAAGCGAGATAGCTGCGCCGAGATTCGGGTTATAGGAATTGCCAAGGAACTGCATTTCAATCAGGTCACCGATAAGGAGATTCGAGCCTCCTCCGAGCATACGGGAGATAATAAAGGTTGAGATTGCCGGAACAAAAACCATAGTAATTCCCGAAGTGATTCCCGGAAGCGAAAGAGGGATAATAACTCTGAACAGAGTGGAGCGTGAGCTGCAGCCCAGATCCTGAGCAGCCTCAAGAACGCTTTTATCAATTTTCTCCATGACAGAATAAAGCGGGAGAATCATAAACGGGAGGTAATTGTAAACCATTCCGAGAACAACAGCTCCCGAGGTATTGATGAGTTTGAAGGGTCCAAGACCGAAGAATCCGAGAATATTATTGATAATGCCGTTGTTTCCTAAGAGAGTCATCCATGCATAGGTACGGAGAAGGAAATTCATCCACATCGGGAGCATGACAAGCATCATCATAGTGCCCTGCTTATGCTTTTCCATACGGGAAAGAGTAAATGCAACAGGATACGCGATAAGAAGGCAGATCAGAGTTGCAATAACAGATAGCCATATCGAACGCACAAAGATATTGGCATACTGACCTACATTTGAGATATTTTCCATAGTGAAGCCGCCGCTCTCATTGGTAAAAGCAAAGTAAGCAACCATCAGAAGAGGAACGACGATGAAGATGACCATCCATACAAGATACGGAGCAGACAGAACTTTAAGCTTCATAAGCGTCGCCCTCCGATTTCTTCATGATATGAATATCGAACGGATCGAATGCCATGCCTATCATAGATCCGACCGGTTCAGCCTTAGTGGAGTGAATGATCCACTCATGGTCAACTCCGTCAACAACCATCTCGTAGTGAACTCCCTTGAACACCACGGATTCGACAATACCTGTAAGCTTTGCCTTATCAGCAGGAATAACCTGAACGTCCTCAGGACGGATAACGACATCGACCATTTCATTCGGAGCGAAGCCCTTGTCAACGCAGGCAAAGCGCCTGCCCGTGAATTCAACGATACAGTCCTCGGGCATGCAGCCGTTTATGATATTGCTTTCACCGATAAAATCAGCAACGAAAGCGTTTTCAGGCTCGTTGTATATATCAGTCGGAGAGCCAACCTGCTGGATGATACCCTCATTCATTACAACGATAGTGTCACTCATCGTAAGAGCCTCCTCCTGATCGTGAGTGACATAAACAAAGGTAAGTTCAAGAGCCTGCTGAATTTTTCTCAGCTCTGTCTGCATTTCCTTTCTGAGTTTAAGGTCGAGAGCGCCGAGAGGCTCGTCCAGAAGCAGAACCTTGGGATGGTTTACAAGAGCTCTTGCGATAGCGACTCGCTGCTGCTGACCGCCGGAAAGACGGTTGACGGAACGCTTTTCAAATCCCATAAGATTTACAAGCTCGAGCATTTCGCCGACACGCTTGACTATTTCCTTTTCAGGAACCTTCTTGACGCGCAGACCGAAAGCAATGTTCTCGTAGACATTCAGGTGCGGGAACAGCGCATATCGTTGGAAAACCGTATTGACGTTTCGCTTATGAGGCGGAAGACTGTTTATACGCTTGCCCTCAAAAAGCACGTCGCCGCTTGTAGGCTCAAGGAAGCCTGCAATAATTCTGAGAGTAGTAGTTTTTCCGCAGCCTGACGGGCCTAGAAAGGTGACGAATTCCTTATCCTTGATATCAAGACTGATGTTTTTAAGGATACGCTCGCCATCCTCGAATTCAACAACAATATTCTTTAAACTTACGATATTGTCCATTAATAATCTCCTTTCACGGATTATTGGAGTAATATGCGCAGAATTGCATAATAACTTATTATAACATAAAGATAGTGCGAAATCAATAAAAACTGACAAAATTCGCTGTAGTTTTAGCAGGAGAGCTCCGGGATGCTGTCAGGAAAATATGCGTATAACGAATATGCGGAATATACAAAAAGGCATGATTTTTTTGGTTTAAATGACTAAAAAGACATAAAAAATGAAAATCGGGTTCCAAATCATGAGAAAATATATCAGATTGACGAAAATTTTACAGGCGGTTGACAAATCACAAAAAAATGGTATACTAATAATATAGAGTTTTTGGCAGAACGATTAATTTCACAGGAGGAATTTTATGAATATCTGGCACAAAATTAGTCCTAAGCGCATCAGTCCCGATGATTTCGTTGCAGTTATCGAAATTGCAAAGGGAAGCAAAATAAAGTATGAGCTTGACAAGAGTACCGGCATGATTATGATGGACAGAATTCTTCACACATCGACTCACTATCCGGCAAACTACGGTCTCATTCCCCGTACCTACTCCGATGACGGCGATCCGCTTGACGTGCTGGTTCTCTGCTCGGAAAAGCTCGCGCCGCTTACTCTTGTGAGATGTTACCCGATCGGCGTTATCAGAATGCTCGATAACGGACGTCATGACGATAAGATTATTGCGATTCCGTTCAACGACCCCAACTACAATATGTACAAGGATATCGACGAGGTTCCTAAGCATATTTTTGACGAAATGAAGCATTTCTTTACCGTTTACAAGGAACTTGAAAATAAAACAACTGCTGTAAACGAGATCGAACATGCTGAATCCGCAAAGAAGATTATCGAGGTCGATATTGAGAGCTATATCGAGAATTTCTGCAAGTAATATTCGGCGCAGTTAATGACCGCCGTTTAATTTTAAAACTGAAAGGAGTATCACTGCCTCGAAGTGCAGTGGGAAGTGCTTATGACAGCTGCAAGTGAAGTATTATTCAACCACGAAACAAATGTTGCTCCGCTCGGAATTATCGCTATGGAAAGCGTTACTGAGCTTGGAGACAAAATCAACGGTTATCTCGTTGACTGGGCTAAAAAAGGAGGCTATGACAAGGAAACCTTCTTAGTTGAGAGCCAGTGCCCGAGATTTGCTTCCGGCGACGGAAAGGGTCTCATCAAATCAACGGTAAGAGGTCTTGACCTGTTTATCATCCTTGACGTCGGCAACTACAACTGCAAGTACCAGATGTTCTCAAAGGAGAATTCAATGTCTCCCGATGATCACTATCAGGATCTGAAGAGAATTATCCAGGCTGCAAGCGGTAAAGCTCACAGAATCAATGTAATCATGCCTATTCTCTACGGCGGCAGACAGCACAGAAGAAATTACAGAGAGTCTCTGGACTGTGCGTGTGCACTTCAGGAGCTTGAGGCAATGGGCGTATCAAATATCGTAACATTTGACGCTCACGACCCCAGAGTTCACAATGCAATTCCGCTCATGGGATTTGACAACGTGATGCCGACTTATCAGGTTCTCAAGGCTCTTATCAAGGACTTCGGCGAGCTTGATTTTTCTAAGGATAAGTTCATGATCGTCAGCCCTGACGAGGGTGCTCTCAACAGAAATATGTACTATGCGTCTGTTCTCGGAGTTGACCTCGGAATGTTCTACAAGAGACGTGATTACTCTACAATTGTAAACGGAAGAAACCCGATCGTTGCTCATGAGTATCTTGGAAATCCCGTAGAAGGCAAGGATATCTTTATTGCCGACGATATTATTTCCTCAGGCGAGTCAATGCTCGACCTCGCATATGCTCTTAAAGCAAAGAAGGCAGGAAGAATTTTTGCATACGCAACATATGCTATCTTCACAAACGGTCTTGAAAAGTTCGACAAGGCTTACGAGGAAGGCTACATCGACGGCGTTCTTGGTACTAACCTTACATACAGAACTCCTGAGCTTCTCAGCAGACCCTGGTTCCATGAGGTTGACGTTTCAAAGTATATCGCATACTTCATTGCAGCTCTCAACCATGACGTTTCTGTTGGAAACATTATTGATCCCCACCAGAAAATTCAGCAGCTCCTCAAGGATTATCATAAGTAAAAAGCAAGCTCCCGGTGATGAACCGGGAGCTTTTTTGCGAACACATCAGGGTGTGCCTGGCTTAGTGTCAACATTCCTAGTCACGCCACATTTTTCTGTAGGCAAAGCAGGTAAGATTTTCTGCTTTTTTGAACTGTCTGGCGAAGTAGCTCTGGTCGTTGAATCCGCAGAGGTTAGCTATTTCCTCCACAGACTTGTCCGAAAAACGCAGAAGCTGCTTGCCATAGTTAATGCGAAGAGTAATGATATGCTGAAAAATAGTCGTTCCGTAAATCTTCTTATACTCGCGGGTGAGATAGAATTTGCTTATGTAGAATTCCGCAGAAAGCTTTTCAAGAGAAAGCTCCTCGTTGAAGTGCTCCTCGATGTAGCTGTGAACAGATGAGATCTTTTGTTTGAGTGCCGAATCGTACTGATTTACCTCGTTGCAAACTGATAAGGCAAGCGTAAGAAGCTCGACGATGAGCTTGGAGGTGATAATTTCGGCGTCCGGGCGCTTGAGCTCATTGACATTGATAATTTCCGAAATAACCGAAATAACACGTTCAAACGACGAGGGGCGGAAAACATTTTTCGAGTGAGACAGGAAGTACTCATAATACTGCTCCGAGGTACTTCCGTTAAAATGAACCCACATAAGCTCCCATGGTTCAGCGTCAGAGCTTTTGTAGAAGTGGGAAGTGCGGCAATCGATGAAAAAGCATTCTCCCTGACGCACAGAAAAGGTATCGCTGCCGACAGTAAGAGTTCCGCTTCCTGAAACGACTGCAACGAGTAAAAAAGAATCAAGGTTCTGACGCTGAGTAGAGGCAGCGTCATCAGTTTTCAGACATCCGGTCTCCTGCATATAAAAGAAAGCGTGTTTTGCCGCAGAAGTTGGCGTACTGATAATTCGCTTGGAAAGCTTGTTTTTGAAAATACCGGTATCTTTTTGCTCCATTAAGAATTTCCTCCGAATCTGCCGCAGTGATGAGAGGGGATCCAGCAGCAGAGATAATACAAAATAAGTATAGCACATAAAATTCAATTTGTCTACGGTTTTGCAAAAATATTGCCAGATTTTAGAATAATATTGCTATATTGGTCGGAGAAAATTACAGGATAAACGTGAGAAAAATTCCGACAGCAGAGCATAATACAGCCGAGATCAATAAAATGTGTCTCAGCTTTACATGTTTTGGAGCGCTGAATTCTTCGAGTCCGAGGTTAGTGATATATTTGCGGATCTCGTTTTCGCTTACAGCAGCAGGAAGCTCTCTGACATTAGGTTTCAGATAGAAAATAGCTTTTTCAAAATAGATACTGTCCGGATTATTGATCTCAACGACTCTTTTGTTTACACCTTTAATCATATATCCTCCATAAACAAAGCAATTTTGGGTATGTATTGAAAGTGTTCCCAGAAATTAGGAGGATTATTCAATGTAAGAAGATAATTTTGTCTGCTGATGTTGAAAAAAATTGTTGGGTTTGTTGAAAACTATGTGGAAACGGTTGAAAAATAGTGTGCATATATACGGATTGATTGTCAGCTGTTGCTTCTGATATAGTGGAAGAGGTACTGCTGGGCTATACCACCGTTTTCACGGGCGAATTCAGGGAATCCGCCGGGATAGTATTCCTCGAGAACACGTTTGATCCACACATCAACGGGAAAAGCCTCAGTACGATGCATTCCGAAAAGGAGAACGCACTCGGCAACCTTAGGTCCCACGCCTGTAATCGTCCTGAGAGCAATTCTGGCGTCCTCTATAGGCATCTCAGCGATTTTCTTCAGATCGACTGCACCTGAGGCGGTCTTGCAGGACGCATCGACTATGTATTTAGCCCTGAAACCGCTTCTGAGATAAGAAAGTGAGTCGGCGGTCTCCTGAGCAAGCTGCTGCGGAGTCGGAAACTCTCCGTTGTAATGCCCACATAGGCGGTCGATGATTCCCTTGATTCGGGGAATGTTGTTATTCTGTGAGATAATGAACGAAATCAGACACTCCCAGCTGTTCTGACGCAGCAGACGAATACCTCCTGCAAACTGACATGCCTTGGAAAGAGTCTCATCCTCGGAGAATCTGCGTTTAAGCTCGCTGTAATCTGTTTCAAAGTCAAAGTAGTCCACCCATTTTCCCAGAAAGTCTGATTCGGTTGTGTTGTGGAACAGGAATTCTCCCTTTTTTATCTGCGAGACCGTTAGGCGGTCATTGAGAAAGCTGCCTTCATAGGTGCAGTCATAGTCCGTGGGAATCCTTTTCCAGCGAAAAGCCTGACCGCAGTCAAGAGTTTCATCAAGGTCGAAATCCTTCTCACTTACAATAATATTATTTCCATTTACAGTATAATCCATACTCATAGCCTCCTTGCATAAATATATGAAATTTATTGAAATGCACATTTTGCACTTGATTTTTCTATTAAATTATACTAAAATATAATGTATATTACAAGAGTAAGGATTGATTTTTTTTGAATAAAATTTCTGGAATAATCGTTTCTCTTCTGACGGCAGCAGCACTATGCTGCGGATGCTCCGATGACGATGAGAAGCCCAAGGCACCTTTGACAAGCTCTGTTACAGATACAGACAGTTCAGGTGATTCAGCATCGGAACCGGTTACGGAAGCTCCGACAGAGCCTGAGAAGAAAGAAATCGAACGCAATATCCAGCCGGCAGAGGGAACCTATGTCTACGACTATGCAAAAATACTCTCAGCCGAGGATTTTGCCGAGTGCAATAATTATACAGAGTGGCTTTATGAAACGTTTCTGATAAATGCGGCAGTAGTTACCACAGATGATTTAGAGGACTTTACACCTGCGGAGTATGCAGAAAAAGCATATATCGACCTCTACAGCGGAAGAGGAAGCGGATTTCTCCTGCTGATTAATAATGATACGAACGAGGATTATCTGTATAAGACAGGAAGCTGTCTTGCGTCTGTTCCCGAAGAAACCGAGAAGGTTGAGTTTTACTGGGCGACTCAGGAAATAGTAAATGGAAATTACAAGGATGCGATCCTGCGCCTTATGCAGCTTGCGGAGTACTGTCCTCAGCACGTTTTCGATAACGGAGGGATCTTCACAGCAGAGCAGATTTCAGCTCTTGAAATCGCCTGCACAGGGGGAGCTTCGGATATCTCAATACTTGCGACCAGCAATGGAACTGAGAGTACGAACGAGGAGATCTGCCGTTCCTATTATGACCGTCATTACAAGGAAAGTAAGGGCTTCATGATAATGCTGGACACCGTTACAAATACGCTGACAGTTGCTTCGGACAATGAGCATCCGGCGGCTTTAGCTACAGCTCTGACCGAAGCCAATACGCTGGCAGCTGCGTCGGATTATCCCGGAGCGCTGAATACGGTGATTGCAGTGCTGAAAGGATAAGAATTATGCTTAAAATAGATTTGACAGGCAGACTTGCCGTGATTACAGGAGCTACAGGACAGCTCGGACGAGTAATGGCTGACGTGTTCAGTGACTGCGGAGCCGATATCGCTGTTCATTATAATTCAAATTCCTCTAAGGCAGAGGAACTCGTCAGGACGATCAAAACCAGGGGCAGGAGAGCCGAAGCTTTTCAGGCGGATATTACGAATTATGAGTCGGTACTGGAAATGCAGAAGAGGATTTCCGAAACACTCGGTAATCCTGATATCATTGTGTGCAACGCAGTGATTCAGTATGAGTGGAAGCCCGTGCTTGAACAGGACATTCCTGATTATTACAGCCAGTTTGAGTCATGCGTAATGCAGAATGTCTACATGGCGAAGGCTTTTGTACCTGCAATGATTGAAAATAAGTACGGACGTTTCATTGCGGTAAATACTGAGTGCTCAGCCATGGCTGAGGCTAACTGCAGTGCCTATACCTCCGCTAAAAGAGGTCTTGACGGCTTTGTGAGATGCTTTGCCAAGGAGGTAGGCGAGCACAATATAACTGTAAATCAGGTTGCTCCCGGCTGGACCGTAAGCTATGTTGACCGTGAAAATCATACGGAGAAGCAGGAACAATATGACCGGACTGTTCCGCTCAGACGGAGAGGAACAGATATGGAGATTGCCTCAATGGCAGCGTTTCTGGCATCAGACCTCGCAAGCTTTACAACAGGTGCATATATTCCGGTTTCTGGCGGAAGAGTTATGCCTGCAATATAACGCACACCTCTCATTTCAGTGCGTTCTACAATTATTTATCAGGAGTTTAATATGACAAACAAAATTAATCTTTCGGGAGAATGGGGATTCCGTGCCGATGAGGAAATGCTCGGACTTGAAAAGGAATACTATGCTCTCGGCGGCAATGACACGATAAATATGCCTTCTACAACATCAATTTCCAAAAAAGGAAAAGAGAATCCGAAGGCGGAAACAGGCTATCTGACAGACGCCTATGCTTACGAGGGATATGCATGGTTCTATAAGACTGTAAATCTCGGCGGAGCTGCTGACGGAAAGAATATCAGGCTGTTCCTCGAGCGTACAAGACTCACAACAGTGTGGATCAACGGTGTTCAGATCGGAACCTGCGACAGCCTTTGCACTCCGCATATATACGATATTACAGATTACGTTTCAGGCGATGAGCTTGATATTGCGGTAATGGTAAGCAATACGGGTTATCCGACAAAGGGCGGCCACATGACATCTCCGGATACGCAGTCAAACTGGAACGGAATTACAGGAGAGATATCCCTTATAATCAGCGAAAAGGAGCGTATTGCGGACGTGCAGGCGTATCCCGATACCGACAGAAGAGCTGTGAAGCTTCGATTCAGTCTTGAGGGAACAGACAGTGCGGATATCATCGTATGGGGAGCTTCCTCTGACAGCCGTATCGTAGACAAGCAGAGCTTTCATGTAAGCGGCAGTATATGCGAAATTGAAGTTGATCTCGGCAAGGACGCCGCATTATGGAGCGAGCATACTCCCGTTACATATACTCTTGATATGGCGATTGACGGTTCTGCTGATATTGCACAGGTAACGTTCGGTCTGCGTTCTTTCAAAGCGGACGGAATGCATTTTGCAGTAAATGGCGTAAAAACTCAGCTCCGAGGAAAGCACGACGGCATGATCTTCCCTCTTACCGGAGCTGCTCCGACCACTGTTGAGGAGTGGATGAGAATTCTCGGGATCTCAAAAAGCTGGGGAATCAATCACTATCGTTTTCATACATGCTGTCCTCCGGAAGCAGCTTTCACTGCTGCGGATCTGCTTGGAATCTATATGCAGCCCGAGCTTCCCTTCTGGGGAACAGTGACCTCTGAAAAGGACGAGAATCACAATGAAACCGAGCAGCAGTATCTGATTGAAGAGGGCAGAAGGATTCTCCGTACATTCGGAAATCATCCGTCCTTTGTGATGATGTCGCTTGGAAACGAGCTGTGGGGAAGCGCCGAAAGAATGGCTGAAATTCTCCGTGAATACCACTCGCTCGATGACCGTCATCTGTATACCCAGGGTAGCAACAATTTCCAGTTCTGGCCCAATATTCTTCCGGAGGATGACTTTTTCTCCGGAGTTCGTCTCAGCAGGGACAGGCTGATAAGGGGTTCCTACGCAATGTGCGACGCACCGCTCGGATTTGTACAGACCGAGGAGCCCGATACCTCTCACTCCTACGACAAGCTGATCGTTCCCGAAGCTTCTGAGAGTGATGGGGAAAGCGGAGCGCAGGAGATAGAGATTCAGTACGGCACAGGAGTCAAGAAAGTGAAGATCGACTCTGCGTCAAGCGGACTTATACCATCAAAGCCTGTCGTGACTCATGAGGTCGGACAGTATGCGGTCTATCCTGATTTCAAGGAGATCGAGAAATATACAGGAGTTCTGAAAGCACGCAATTTCGAGGTTTTCCGTGAGCGTCTCAGCGATAAGGGAATGCTTTCACAGGCTGATGACTTTTTCAGAGCGTCAGGAAAGCTCTCGGCAGCGTGTTACAAGCTCGAGATTGAAGCAGCAATGCGTTCTGAGCTGATTGCCGGCTTCCAGCTGCTTGATTTGCAGGATTTCAGCGGTCAGGGAACGGCTCTTGTCGGAATGCTCGACGCCTTCATGGACAGCAAGGGACTGATTGAGCGTGAGGACTGGAACGGATTCTGTTCCGACGCTGTAATTCTTGCGGAGCTTGACAGCTTCGTGGTTACAGCAGGGGAAAAGCTTGATATTCCTGTCAAGTTCAGATATACAGGCGCAGAAGCAATCAGAGGTAAGAAGATCCGCTGGAACGCTTCTGTCGGCGGTGATTCTTTTGCACATGGAGAAATTGATGTTCCCGATAATTTCTATGGTCTTGGACAGCTTGGAAGCGTCAATATTGAGATTCCCGGCATCAGTGATCCGCAGAAAATCACACTCGCCTTTGAGATTAAGAAAATTCGCAGGGAGAACGATTATCTGCCGGAAGATTCACGAAATTCCTATGATTTGTGGGCATACCTAAAGCCGTCGGAGGCATTTGCAGTAAGCGGCAAATCTGTCATGAACGGAAATACCGTATATGTGACTGAAAATCTTGACGAAGCTAAGAAGCATCTTGCGGACGGCTCGAGAGTAATATATCTGCCTAACGAGCTTAGTGAGAGTATTGAGGGCTTCTATTGCACGGATTTCTGGTGCTATCCGATGTTCCGTTCTATCTCAGAGAGTATGAACAAGGCAGTTCCCGTCGGAACAATGGGACTCCTGATCGACAAGGCTCATCCGGCACTCAGCGGATTCCCGAGTGAAGATTACTCCACACCGCAGTGGTATCATATCGTAACAAACGCTGATTGTGCGGTTCTTGACAGTACCTGTGCAGAATTTAAACCGATCGTTCAGATGATAGATAATTTCGAGCGCAATCACAAGCTGGGAATTCTTTACGAAGCAAGAGTCGGAGCAGGCAGGCTCCTCGTATGTACAAGCAGATTGTCTGAAATTGCCGACAGACCGGAAGTTCAGGCATTTGCAAGGAGTATTATTGAATATACTCTATCGGATGAATTTGATCCTAAGTACGAGCTTACACCGGATATGCTCTGTCTTGAAAAGGAGCAGCAATGAAGATCTACGATATAACGCAGGAGCTGTTTTCAAGCAGCGTTTATCCGGGGGATACAGCACCGTCGATGAGTCCTGTACTGCGTATTGCAGGCGGCGATGTGTGCAATCTCAGCGATATGAATATATGCCTGCATAATGGAACTCATATCGACGCTCCGTTTCACTTTCTTGCGGACGGAAAATCTGCGGAGCAGATCGACTTGTACAAATGCATGGGAAAAGCCAGAGTAGCCGCTTTTTCCGGAGAGATAGATGAAGTATGTGCCAGACAGATGCTTTCGGATTCGCCACGGAGGCTTCTCATAAAGGGTAAAGCAGAGATTACCTGTGAAGCTGCAGGAGTTTTTGCCGAATCGGGACTGCTTCTTATAGGAGTCGAGCCGCAGTCGGTGTCAAACGGCAAGACTGCTGAGGTTCACAAAATTCTTCTTGAGAGCGAAATAGTGATTCTGGAGGGCATTGTGCTCGATGAAGTGCCAGAAGGCGAGTACCAGCTCGCAGCACTGCCGCTGAGGCTTGAGGGTGCTGACGGTTCACCGTGCAGAGCTGTGCTCATAGACGAATAGAAACAATCACAGTTTATGGAAAGGAAGATGCAAAATGGATGATAAGGAATTTTATATTGAAACGATCAAAAACCTCCCGGCGGTAGTAAACGACAGTTCCAATGAGTCGATTAATGAGCAGATGTCTCAGATTTTCTACGATTTCCTTGAGCTTCAGCATCTTTATGATTCCGCTATTGAGGTTGTCAAGACATATCTGAATATACTGGACAATGAGTTCAGCATAAAATTTCAGCGAAATCCGATACACAACATTGAGAGCCGTTTGAAGTCGCCGCAGTCGATCATCGGTAAGCTTCAGAAAAAGGGACTTCCTATCACGACTGACGCTGCACAAAAAAATCTTCTTGACATGGCAGGAATCCGTGTTACCTGCTGCTATATCAGCGACATCTATGCGATTGCCGACCTTCTCAGCCGGCGTGACGATTTTGTGGTCATCAAGAAAAAGGACTACATTGTGAATCCGAAGCCCAGCGGCTACAGAAGCTTTCATATGATCATCAATGTACCGGTATATCTGTCAACGCAGAAGAAATATGCTCCTGTTGAGATACAGATAAGGACGATAGCAATGGATTTCTGGGCGAGTCTTGAGCATCAGCTGAAATACAAGACCTCCAGTACTATACCGAAGGAGGTTTCTGAACAGCTGCGTGACTGTGCCGATAAAATTGCTGAAACTGATATGCAGATGCAGCAGATTTTTACCACCATTAATGATATGGAATAGAAGAAACCAGCAGGCTTCCCGAATATTCACGGAAGCCTGTATTTTTCTGCCGATATACATATGCTTCGACAGAAAAGCGTGTTTTTCACCTGTTCACTTTTTTTCAGCGTTGTGCTACAATAAAAGCAGCACAGTACAAAGCTGTCGGCAGTTTTTGTGCGGTGTTGGCTTAATATAAAAAGACGCTTTGAAGCATCGTAGAAAAAAAGGAGAAATAACAGTGTTCGGAATAATGAGAAAGGTCAACAGAGAAGTGAAGGACAGAACAGTTTACATGGAGGTGTTCGGGGAGAATAAAGTGGCGTACAGAGTGATAAGCGGAAAGATCAGCTTCTTCGGCGAGGAAATTAATACATACGGCATCGAAGCCGAAGACTATAACTGCGGAGATAAAGAGACTATTACCGATTTTTCACGCAATATCGAGGATGCTGTCGATTTTGCCGAAATGCTTATCAGCGGTAAGGTCAAACCCAAACAGATGTATAATAAAGCACTCAATTATTTGTGCGTCTCTATATGATATTGTTGTTTATGCGGAGTATTTTTGCAATCTATTGAGGGAGACCCTTTTGAAAAAGGGTCCTCCCTCAAACTCCCTCCCTAAAACTTTTATTTAAATTTTACGGATAGGGGCATGCCCCTATCCGTAAAATTTGAGTGAAAGTCTTTGGAAAGGGGTCTGGGGAAGAACCTTTCTTCAGAAAGGTTTGCCCCAGTAGGCTGCGAAAACACTCCGCATAAAGCAACAATTTATAATTTAAGGCTGGACAAAATATCTTTTTTGTGGTAAAATATAGAAAAACACTCATAGAAGGAGATTAGCAATGGCTGAACTGAAATTTGAAATCACAGAAAAAATCGGTGTTCTGTCCGAAAATGCAAAGGGCTGGACAAAGGAACTCAACATGGTTAGCTGGAATGAGCGTGAGCCTAAGTATGATATCCGTGAATGGTCTCCGGATCACTCAAAGATGGGAAAGGGAGTAACTCTGACAGCAGACGAGCTTGCGGAGCTTAAAGAGCTTCTCGGCGATCTTGATCTTGATTCATTTGAGTAATATATGAAAAACCGTGCTTCATGAAGAAGCACGGTTTTCTGTTATATCATGGTAAAACGCATTTCATTTCCTGCGCTGCCGATAAAGATTGATTTAGGTCTTGCCCAGATCTCGCCGGTAGAAAGCGACTTATAAACGACGAGTTCCTCCTGAGTTTCCGTGTGGCGTGCGACAGCAATGACCTCGTATTCGCCGCCTTTGAAGTGACGGTACTTAGCTCCGGGAATTACCTCAGTAACGGATTCCTGTACAGCTTCAGCAGCAGGCTGCTCAGGCTCAACATTGACGATATCATCCGAAACGATGATCATTGAGGAGAACGGCGGCATCTTGATATAGGCATTACCGTTATTTACCTCAACAGTTCTTGCGCTGACAACATCAACAAGAGCATTCATAGAAGTATTGAAGCTGAGGTCGAATTCACCCTCGCTGAGGTTGAGAGCAACATAAACAGTCTGACCGTTCAGTTCCTTACTGTAGAGAATCTGCTGATTGCGGATGATAATAGTGTGATACTCGCCGATTCTGAGTGCAGGGTAAGCACGGTAGATTCTTCCGAGCTTTACAATATGTCTGTAGAGGTCGGTATTTTCTCTTTCCATGTCAGGAAGATACAGGCAGGGACGGAGATTATCGTCGGAATTATTCTCCTTGCGTCCCTGAATGCCGTACTCGCTTCCGTAATAGATAGACGGAATACCGGGCATTGTGTACATCATTGTGTAGACGAGCGGAAGATAAGCCGGATTGCTTACAGTGCTTGCGAGACGGTTGACATCGTGATTGTCAACAAAGGTATAGAGATTGACCCCCTTGTATATGCCGTTGCAGCCGGACTGACGGTTGATGGAGTAGTCGATCTCGAAGTAGTTTTTATCGTTGTGCGAGGAATAAAGACCCTTGTAGCACTCATAGTTGGTAACACTGTCGAGCATTTCGGGATTAGCCCAGCGCATGTAGTCACCGTGGATAATTTCTCCCATGAGCCAGAAATCAGGCTTCTTGCCCTTACAGAAGCTGCGTATTCTTCTAAAGAAATCGAAGTCAATGCAGTCTGCAGCGTCGAAGCGGATACCATCAATACCGAACTCCTCGATCCAGTAGTTCACAGCGTCGATGAGGTGATCGCATACGCCGACATTTCTGAGATTGAGCTTAACGAGATTATAGTGACCGTTCCAGCCCTCATACCAGAAGTTATCGCCGCAGGGACTCTGACCTCCGAAATTGAGATTCTGGAACCAGTCGCAGTAGCCTGAGCCCTGTCCCTTCTGCTGGATATCGACAAACTGGGGGAATTTTCTTCCGACGTGATTGAAAACACCGTCGAGAATAACTCTGATACCATTTTCGTGGAGCTTGTTACAGATGTTTTTGAACGAGTTGTTGTCACCGAGACGGCGGTCGATAGTCTTGTAGTCGGTAGTATCATAGCCGTGCTCAACGGACTCAAATACGGGTCCGAAGTAAACGGCGTCCACGTTCATTTCCTTGAAGTGGTCAATCCAGTCAAGAACCTTGTCGAGACGGTAAACTACTTCGCCGCCGTCGTTGAACTTAGGCGCTCCGCAGAAGCCGAGGGGATAGATGTGATAGATTATGGCGTTATCGTACCAATTCATAGATGTAAAACTCCTAACATTATTAAATTATTTGCAGCGGGATCACTTATTGCTTCCCTCAAGGAAATATGAAGCCTCCATATCGGCAACACTCAATGCAAATGCAAGAGGATACATTTCGAGTGCTTTTCCGATGGAATTTTTATCTTCATTTCCCGAGAATCCCATGTGATAGCGTATAGCAAAAGCCTCCTCACGGGAAAGACGGTTTTCACCGTAGAGATATCCCGAGATTATGTAGACTGATTTCTCACCATGACCGTATGGCATACTATCGGAAATCGTGTAATAAGGAACCTTTTCCCACACACCGTCAGCATTCTTTGCATTACGGTAATCAACGGTATAGAAATTGATTTTGCACAGGTCGTGCAGCAGCGAGACGATGGCAATAGTTTCGTCTGAATAACTCATGCCGTACATATCCTTTACACGCTGACGTTCAAGATAGTCCTTGAGACAGTGATAAACGTTTACGCTGTGCTGAACAAGACCGCCCTCGTAGGCTCCGTGAAAGCGTGTGCTGCTTGGAGCTGTGAAAAAGTCGCACTTGTTCTCAAGATAATCCAGAAGCTTATCTGCTCCGGGACGTTTGATATTATCCTTATATATGGAAATAAACTCTTCCTTGGCAGTCATATAAAACCTCCTTATCTTAATCGGTTCAGATTATCATGCTAATTATATCACAAATTCAGTGAGAATTCAAGTGCAGGAAGAAATTTCCCGCAGAAATCAATCTCATTATTCAAATGATTTATATATTTGAGATTCGACGGCAGGGGCAGACCTTGCGGCTGCCCGTGATGTATTTTAACATTATTGGAACAGCCACAAGGGTTGTCATGCAAAAATTATCTCAAATCATGTATTAATGTTGACACCTTGATTAAAATGGTGTACAATTAGAGAAGTTTATGAAAGTACAAAGAAGCTTTATGATGGGAGATATGTTATGAAAAGGGTTGTTACGATACAGGATATATCATGCTTTGGAAAGTGCTCGCTGACTGTTGCGCTGCCGATTATTTCGGCAATGGGAATAGAGACGGCAGTGATACCGACAGCTGTTTTGTCAACGCACACAGGCACAGGCTTTACCGGATATACCTTTCGTGACCTTACAGGAGATATTCCCGGAATATCCGAACACTGGCAGAAGCTGAACCTGAAATTCGACGCAATTTACACGGGCTATCTTGGTTCAATGGAACAGGTGCAGATCATTTCCGGATTTTTCGATACATTTAAAACTGAGGACAACGTTATAGTTGTAGACCCTGTGCTCGGAGACGGAGGCAGATTCTATGCGGGCTTCGGCAATGAGTTTGCAGAAGAAATGAAAAAGCTTTGTGCAAAGGCAGATTACATAATTCCGAATATGACAGAGGTTTCGTTTATGCTTGGAATCCCTTACGCTGAGGAATACGATGAGAGCTACGTCAAGGATGTGCTTCGCAGGCTTGCTGAGATCGGATGCAGAACGCCTGTTATTACGGGAGTTCACTACGATGATAAGCGTCAGGGAGCTGCTGCTTACGACAGCCTGACAGGGGAGTTTTTCTTTTCATTCGATGAAAACGTCAAGCACAGCGTACACGGCACAGGAGATATTTTTGCGAGTGTATTTACCGGTGCGGTAGTCCGCGGAAAATCTGTTCAGAAGGCTCTTGATATTGCTGTCAGGTACACAGTTGACTGCATCAGAGCAACTGCGGAGCATTTTGACGAGATGTGGTACGGTACAAATTTCGAGCAGTGCATCGGAAAGCTTGTGGAGTATATTAATGATTGATCAGCGTTGATACGCAGTATGAAGGCAGCTTCGGGCTGCCTTTTTGTATTCGGAAATAATTCCCAGTGATTACAGAAAAATTTGCTGTCCATAATAATACCAGAAAAAAACGGCAGCCGTTTGCCTGAAAAAAGCGGCGCAGTCCGAGGACTGCCGGAGTGGTGTTATGGCGTACAGTAAAGTAGTAATATCGGGAATAAACACATCGGAGCTTACTGTGCTCAAGGAGAGCGAAAAGATAGAGCTTCTGAAGGAAATTCAGGCGACAGGAAGCAAGGAAGCAAGAGATAAGCTGATTCAGGGAAATCTCAGACTTGTGTTGAGTGTAATACAAAAATTCACAGGCAGAGGCGAGGATATTGATGACCTGTTTCAGATAGGAGTTGTCGGACTGATAAAGGCGATCAATAATTTTGATCTTACAAAGGAAGTAAGATTTTCAACATACTGCGTACCAATGATAAGCGGAGAGCTGCGGAGATATCTTCGTGACTACGGTCAGATCAAGGTAAGCCGTTCGCTCCGTGACCTTGCATACAAGGCGATCCAGGCAAAGGAACGGCTTATTCTGAAAAATCAGCGAGAGCCTGATATCGAAGAAATCGCCAGGGAAATTGGTGCAAAGCGAGCCGATGTTGTGATCGCACTGGAGAGCATCAGTGACCCTATTTCACTCTATGAGCCTGTTTACTCCGATTCTGAAGATACGCTCTATATAATGGACCAGATAGGGGATAAAAACGATGTTGACAGCTGGATGGACGAGCTTTCCATCCGTGACGCAATCAAAGAGCTTGGCGAGCGTGAGAGAACCATATTGTATCTGAGGTTTTTACAGGGAAAAACTCAGGTCGAGGTCGCCGGA
>JAFTPG010000103.1 GCA_017463375.1 Ruminococcus sp.
AAACTGAAAGTTTTAGGAAAGGAGTTTGAGGATGACTCCCCACAGTGTGGGGAGATGTCAGCGAAGCTGACAGAGGGGACAGGCGACGGTTAGGAGAACCCTTTTTCAAAAGGGTTTTCCTCAATATTACATGTATATACTTCTGTACGGACAGCTGCCTAATTGCTGCTCCCCTTTATTTATACATAAAATTGCGGACGGCCGCAAGGGCTGTTCCTACAGGAATCATTTTCAAAAATTATTCCAGCGGCAGAGCGACACGCAGAGTAAACATATCGTCCTTGACTTCGGCAGAAATACTGCCGTTCATTTTCTCTGTAAGACCCTTTGCAATGGAGAGTCCCAGTCCTGATGAAGCATGAGTTCTGGCGGAATCCGCTTTGTAGAAACGGGTGAAAACCTTGTCCGCCTCGGGAATGCTTTCAGGCGGAACATCATTGGAACAGGTGAAAACGGCATATCCGTTTCCGGACTTCATTTGCAGTCTGATACAGCTTTTTCCGTGAATCAGAGCATTCTTGACGATATTCTGGAGCACACGCCGCAGAGCCTCCTCATTGCCGCTGACCCGGAGGCGTTCCTCGCAGAAATCGACCTCAGGCTCGATACCTCGGAGCTTGAAATCGTCATAGAAGGAGAACGCAGTATCGCAGACAGTCTTGCTGAAATCCAGCGGTTCGAGTGAAATTTCAAAGGCTTCGTTGCTGAGCTTTGTATAAGTAAACAGCTCCTCGAGCATATCCTTGAGACTTGAGATACGCTCCTGAATGATTCCGATATAATGCCTGCGTTCCTCCTCCGAGCCGCTTTCGGCGAGAAGCTGAAAATAACCGTCCAGAGAGGTGAGGGGAGTCCTGATATCGTGAGAAAGATTAGTGATAGTTTCTTTAAGCATATTTTCATTTTTACGGGAAACACGGTTGATTTCACGCATACTGTCAACAAGCTCATTGATTTTGTTTTCAAGCTCGACAAGCTCCCTGCTGCTGACAGCGTGAGTCAGCCTGAGATTGGTCTCATTTTCTTTCATAAACGCCAACTGGCGGCAGGTCTTTCTGACCTGTCGCCTGTATGATATCATATACATGATCAGCGCCGCTGAAAAAATACTGAGTAATATTACAGCGATCAACATAAGCTGAGATTCCTTTCAGAGAATTTAGGTTTACCGGATATCCTTTTTCTCGATGGTGAAGCAGGCGAGAGCAAAGAATAACAGTGTTCCGGCAAAGCCTACGATAAGCGGAAGAGAAAGCTCGTCTGCGGGAGCTCCGGGGATGAGTGCCATGATATTTTCTGTAATGGTATATTTTGAAAGAGAGAAATCGCTAGGCGCTCCGAGGAACTTGACTGCGAGCAGAGATAAGAGCGATATTATAAGCGATCCCATACCTGAGCTGAGACAGATGCCGATAGTCATTGAGAAGGCAGTGCTTCTCAGCAGATAAACGAGTAACTGAATCAAAGCGGCAAATGCAGAATGCAGGAGGAACTGAACAAGCATATAGATCATAAAATCGCCTGTCTCACCGAACCTGATACCGTCAAAGAGAATCAAAGAGGTAACCGTACTCGACGCAAAGTTAACAATGAACATCAGCAGAAGCATAAATTCGACTGCGGCGAAATTTGCAAGAGCAAGCCTTCTGCGATTTCCGACGTGGGTGAGAATACTCTTGACATAGCCGTGCTTGATCTCACCGCCGATAAAGAGTGCTGCGAAAATTGAGAGAAACAGCAATATAAAAGCTCCCGAGACATTTTCCTGAATGAAATCGGAAATTGTAACGCTGTATTCGCTGTCATACCACTTTTCTCCGCCGTATGATGAGAAGCCGACAGTCAGAGTTCCGTCGTCCTCCACAGATTCTTCCATTTTGGCAACGACCGCTTCCATTTCCTCCATTGCGATCATGTCGATGGTTTTGTACATCAGCGGATTTATCACTGCAAAAAACGCAGTGATTATGAGAAGCACATAGGTGCATCTGCTTTTGAGAAGTCTGTAAAGCTCTGATTTGATAAGATTAGCCATTGTGTTTTCCTCCTGTAAGATTTAAGAAATAGTCCTCGATAGCTTCTGTTTTGGTATTGATTGAGAGTATTCTGATTCCCTCAGCGGAAAGCTGGATAATGATATCGGGAATAGAATCGAGGCGTTCGTAAATCTCAATTGTACGGGAGTCAACGGTTTTGTACTTTGTAAATCCCATTCTGTCGAGCACGGGAACCGCCTTTTCGGGAGCTTCCAGTGTAATAGCGATACGTTCCTTGCACTCCTCGAGAAGCTCCTCGTTTGTAAGCTCGCGGATAAGCTCGCCCTTATGGATAATTCCGTAAACTGTAGCGATTTTGGAAAGCTCCTCAAGAATGTGGCTTGATATAATGATAGTGATATTGCGCTCGGAGTTAAGACGCTGAATAGTTTCACGCACCTCTGCGATACCCTGAGGGTCAAGACCGTTTATCGGCTCGTCGAGGAGGAGAATATCAGGGTCGCCGACAAGAGCAAGACCGATTCCGAGGCGCTGCTTCATACCGAGAGAGAAATTCTTTACTTTTTTTCTGCCGACATTTTCAAGTCCGACAAGCTTCAGAATATTTTCGATATAGCTTTTATCACGGATCCCCGACACTATGCATTTGATTTTCAGATTGTCGTAGGCAGTCATGTTCGGATAGAGTCCCGGAGCTTCGATAAGGCAGCCTATTCTGCTGCGGACGCTATTTATATCCCTGCCTTTTTTGCCGTAGATTTCGATTTCGCCGTCAGTAAGCGAAGCCATTCCGGCAATCATCTTGAGGAATGTAGTTTTTCCTGCACCGTTTCTGCCGATAAATCCGTAGATATCGCCCTGTTTTACGTTCATATTCACGCAGTTCACGGCTTTTTGCCTGCCGTACTGCTTTGTGAGATTGTTGGTTTTAAGAATGTAATTCATATCCCTTATCCCTTCTGTATTTTTTCTATGGTCTTATTATATTCTGTGGGATTTAAAACATCGCAAAGAAAAGTTTAAGAAATGTTAAAGATTGACAAGACCAGAGTTATTTCATTTTGAAGCCGATCCCCCACACAGTCTCGATGTAATCCTCATCGGAAACAGTTTTCAGCTTTTTGCGTATGTTGCTGATATGAACGTTTATGGTTTTGTCCTCGCCGATATAGTAGTCATCCCAAGCATAGTCATAGATATCCTGCTTTGAGAAAACCCTGTCGGGATGAAGCATAAGCAGCTCAAGGATTCTGAATTCCTGCTTTGTAAGGTCAATAGGATCTTCCTTTACCGTAACCTTAAAGGAATCCTTATACAGGGCAATGTCTTTGTACTGGAGCTTTTCGGCTTTATCCTCGTGAGTTCCCGAGTATCTGCGGATCTGCACGGCAACTCTTGCAAGAAGCTCTTTAAGCTCGAACGGCTTTGTTATGTAGTCGTCAGCACCTGCCGTGAGCAGTTCTACCTTGCTGTCGAGACTGTCCTTCGCTGATATCACGATAACGGGAGTATTCTGAATTTCCTTGATTTTCGTCAGAGCCTCCTCGCCCGTAATTCCTGGAAGCATGAGGTCAAGGAGTATCAGCGAAAATTTTTCGGTTTTCGCATAAAGAACCCCCTCAGTTCCCGAAAAAGCCTGAACGCATTCATAGCCTGCTTTCCCAAGAGCCGCTTTTATCATGTTATTTATATCGTTTTCATCTTCAATAATCAGTATTCTGTACAATCTGCCGTACCTCCTTTTATGATGATTTCATTATAGCATAATCCTGCAAATATTGGAAGATGTGTTCAGGTAAATTGTTGTTTTGCGGGGGGATTTTCGCAGTCTATTGAGGGAGACCCTTTTGAAAAAGGGTCATCCCTCAAACTCCCTCCCTAAAACTTTTATTTAAATTTTCCATATAGGGGCATGCCCCTATATGGAAAATTTGAGTTGAAGTCTTTGGAAAGGGGTCTGGGGAAGAAC
>JAFTPG010000104.1 GCA_017463375.1 Ruminococcus sp.
ATCGTATACTCGGAAGCGGAGGTATTGAGCAGATATCCGCAGATTGAAGCGTCGCATCTGAGATTTCTCAGCTCACGACCTCTTGCCATTGCATAGCGGTAGTGCGGCTTGGCTTCGTTTGTAGTTTTTATGCAGTCTGACTCAAAAAAGGCACAGATAAGCTCCTCGCTGTCGGCTGTGTATACAATATCTCCGCTGCGGACTGTGAGTCTTTCTCCGTCAAAGAGATACTCGCAGCTCTCTATTGAACCGATTTTATCTGCGGTGAAGAGTTCCTCTGTCAGCTCAGCTGTTTCGGTCTCTTTACTTTCCTCAGCGGGAGCTTCTGTTCCCTCGGATACGGAGACTCCCAGCTTATCGAGCAGCTTGAACATTTCAAGCTCGGTCAGCAGACGGCTGATTCCGGCTGTATCAGGCTCGGCAGGCTTATATGCGGAAATCTCCTTTTCAATCGGAGCGTCCCTGACGATAGTCGCAAGCCACTTGCTCTCCTTGGCGGCATCGGCTCCGTTTTCGAGCTTGGTGCGGACTCCCTTAGTAACATCAGCTTCGGGCAGCTTTGCATAAAGCTCCTCAACGGTTCCATATGATGTTATAAGATTCTTAGCGGTCTTTTCGCCGATTCCGGGGACTCCTGAGATATTGTCGGAGCTGTCTCCCATGAGCGCTTTCAGGTCGATGAGCTTTATCGGCTCGAAGCCATAGTCCTCGAGAAACTTCTCCTGAGTATAAATCACGGTCTCCTTGTTGGAGGCAAGACGGACTGTAACCTTATCGTCGATCAGCTGTAGACTGTCACGGTCACCGGTCAGCACAAAGCACTCGTTTCCGCTTTCAGAGCAGGACTGAGCAAGAGTTCCGAGAATATCGTCAGCTTCAAAGCCCTCGCATTCGAGCACTCTTACTCCCATGAGAGTAAGAAGCTCCTTGACTATCGGAAGCTGCTGGGCAAGCTCGGGCGGCATTCCCTTGCGGTTAGCCTTGTACGATGCTACCGCCTTATGGCGGAAGGTCGGCGAACGCAGGTCGAATGCTACCGCAACGCAGTCAGGCTGAACCTCAGCAAAATTTTTCAGATAAATATTCATAAAGCCGAAAACCGCATTTGTAAAGACTCCGTTTTTATTGGTCAGCAGCTTTATTCCGTAAAATGCACGGTTAAGTATACTGTTGCCGTCGATTGCAAGAAGTTTCATATAAAAATTTCCTTTCAGAAAAAATGACTGTAGTTACTTTTATTATATCACATATTGTCCGAAATAGCAAATTGTATATCTCCATTCTGTTCTAAATTGTCTGCAATGAAGAATTACTTACAAAGCCCTTGATTATCGCAGGCAAATGTGGTAAAATGATAGGCATCAAATATACATATAAAATAAGAAAGGACTATTATGGAAAACGTTGACATAGCTCAAATTATACTGGTACTGATAATGATGATTTTTTCAGCTCTCTTTTCAAGTACCGAAACAGCATTCTCAAGCGTAAACAAACTCAGACTCAAAAATTATGCGGCTCAGGGAGATAAAAGAGCTGCCAAGGCTCTGAAACTGGCAAACAAATTCGATGATGTTCTCACAGCCGTTCTTATCGGAAATAATGTCGTTAATATCACGACTTCATCGGTCAGCACCGTTATTTTTATCGGTATCTTCGGCGCTAAAGGCTCCGCCATTTCAACGGTAGTCGTTACGATCGTTGTGCTGATCTTCTGCGAGGTTCTCCCGAAATCCTACGCTAAAAAGAATTCAGAGAGCCTTGCTCTCCTGTTCGCAGGACCGCTTTCAGTTCTTGTAACTCTTTTCAAGCCGTTTGTGTGGTTCTTCAATACTCTTTCATCCCTCATAAGCAAGGGCGATGACGCTCCGAGCGTTACCGAGGATGAGCTTAAATACATGATCGACGAAATCGAAGAGCAGGGCGTCATTGAGGAACAGGAAAGCGACCTTGTCAAGAGCGCTCTTGAATTCGACGACATTACTGTAAACGAGATACTTATTCCCCGTGTAAAGGTTATCGGAGTTGAGACTACGGCTACTCTCGACGAGATCCTTGCGATATTCAATTCCGAGATGTACTCGCGTCTCCCCGTCTATGAGGTGAGTCTCGACAATATAATCGGAATTATTACAAATAAAGCCTTCTTCAAGATGATCGCCGAGGGCGGAAGCGATATCCGCAGCATTATTCAGGAGGTTCCTCATATTGCCGACAGTAAGCCCATCAGCCTTGCTCTGCGTGATATGCAGCGTTCAAAGGTTCATCTTGCTGTTGTAACCGACCAGTACGGCGGAACTAAGGGTATTGTTACTCTCGAGGATATAATCGAGGAGCTTGTCGGCGAGATCTATGATGAGGATGATGAAATAGTTACCAATATTATCCGCACAGGTGAAAACAGCTGCGATATCGCAGGTGACACCGATATTGACGAGCTTCTTGAATTTTTCGATCTCGACGAGGATATGATCCAGACCAGCTGTACTTCTGTCGGAGGATGGGTCACCGATGTTATGGAGCATATTCCCGACGCCGGCGAAACTGCTGAAACGGGAATTTTCAAAATCAGAGTCATCTCTGTCAACGAGCAGACTGTCGAAAAGGTTCACATTGAAATAGATATACACGATACCGAATCGGATGATGAGGATTAACAGAAAGGACGGCTTAAGACGACTGCTCGTACAGAAGTATATACGTGTAATATTGAGGAAAACCCTTTTGAAAAAGGGTTCTCCTAACCGTCGCCTGTCCCCTCTGTCAGCTTCGCTGACATCTCCCCACACTGTGGGGAGTCATCCTCAAACTCCTTTC
>JAFTPG010000105.1 GCA_017463375.1 Ruminococcus sp.
ACCGTTGAAGTCGAGTGCAGCCTTGATTGCAGCTCTTGCTTCAACATCGTCACAGGGATTGATGATTGTCATTCCGGGAATTGTTCTCATAAGAGCAATATCCTCGTTGCACTGATGAGTAGCACCGTCCTCGCCGACTGAGATTCCGGCATGAGTTGCGCCGATTTTTACGTTAAGATGAGGGTATCCGATAGAGTTTCTCACGATTTCAAATGCTCTTCCTGCCGCAAACATTGCGAATGTGCTTGCAAAGGGAATCTTTCCGCAGGCTGCAAGTCCTGCTGCAACGCCCATCATGTTTGCCTCAGCAATTCCGCAGTCAAAGAAACGGTCGGGATATGCCTTCTTGAAAATACCTGTCTTTGTTGCAGCAGCAAGGTCTGCGTCAAGAACAACGAGATCCGGATACTGCTCTGCAAGCTCTTTGAGAGTTTCGCCGTAGCTTTCTCTTGTAGCCTTTTTAATAACGTCTGCCATATCTTAGCCCTCCAATTCCTTTAACTGTGCATTAAGCTCAGCCATAGCGGTATCATACTGCTCCTTATTCGGAGCGCTTCCGTGCCATGAAACCTGATTCTCCATGAATGAAACGCCCTTGCCCTTAACGCTCTTCTGGATAATCGCAACGGGCTTTCCGCTGATTTTCTCTGCTTCGTCAAAAGCACGCTCGATGTCGTCGAAATCATGAGCGTCCATAGTGATTACATGCCAGCCGAATGCCGCAAACTTGTCGGTAATCGGCTCAGGAGAGCATACCTCAGTAATCGGACCGTCGATCTGGAGACCGTTGTTGTCAACGATTGCAACGAGGTTGTCCAGCTGATAATGAGCCGCAAACATTGCAGCCTCCCATACCTGACCCTCCTCAATTTCGCCGTCTCCGAGAATTGCGTAAACCTTGTACGGCTTGGAGTCGAGCTTTCCTGCGAGAGCCATACCGCAGGCTACGGAGATTCCCTGTCCGAGCGAGCCGCTTGACATATCAACTCCGGGAATATGAATGCAGGGATGTCCCTGAAGAAGCGCTCCGATGTGGCGGAGAGATTTAAGCTCCTCCTCGGGGAAGAAGCCTTTCTGTGCGAGAACAGAATAAAGTCCGGGCGCAGTGTGTCCCTTTGAGAGCACAAGGCGGTCTCTGTCGTCCATGTCAGGATTCTTCGGGTCTACGTTCATTTTAGCGTAGTAGAGATAAGTCAGCGTATCGGAAATTGAAAGCGAACCGCCCGGATGTCCCGATTTAGCGTTGTAGGTTCCCTCAATAACGCCCATTCTTACTTTGCAGGCTGTTTTCTGCAAATCTTTTTTAATTTTTTCGTCCATAATAACCTCCATATACAGTTATTTATTTCACGGATTTCTCCGTAATATACTATTCATAAAGCGAGTATGTCTCGCTCAAATCAAAGACAGACATATCTGTTCCCTCGATAGCAAGATAGTGCGTATATCCATCATCTCCATCAAAGAGCCAGCAAACCAGAAACTCTGCTGAATCAGGATAGAAACAGTAAACCTGATAAGCCTCATAGCCTCCAAGCTCAACCATTGCAGCCGTTAAACCCTCACACTGTCCTTCCATAGAAACGTAAACATTTGATGCAGCAGTTTCAGCGTCAACGCCTTCGTAATACTGCAAAGTGATTACGCTCTGTGCGGTAATATCGCTGTACTGAATCATCTCCGCATCAGACATACCGATTTCATTGAACTTCACCCAATCGGCAGGAACATCAATATATCCGTAATTTTCTGCACCGATTCGCTGATATTCAGTTTCAGAATCGCTTTCATAGCTGTCCTCACTGCTTTCAGAGAAATAGTCATCATCATCCTCGGACGTATAATCATCCTCGCTGTCGGACTCAAAGTAGTAGTCATCCTCTGACTCGAAATCCTCATCGGGAATACTGATTTCAGCATCAGTTTTATTTTCGTCCTGCTCTCTTACCGCTGAGGAGCTTTCAGCTTGATCTTCACCTCTGAGAGATTTCTCTCCTTTTTTGCATCCTGACACAGAAACAAGCATCAAACAAGCAAGCAATATTGTTATAATTTTACTCATATTTATCACCGCATTTCTCAATAATATATTCAATCAGCTCAGCGACGGCTCCTGTTTCGCAGGAATTTTTCAGCACAAGGTCAGCCGCCCTTTTTACGGATTCCTCCGCATTTGCAGGAGCTGCACCCAGATCGGCTTCCCTGAGCATCTCGATATCGTTATCAAAATCGCCGATGGCGACAAATGTGTGATTTTCAAGACCTTCCAGTCTGCGGTACTCCGCAAGCGCAGAGCCTTTTGTTATTCCAAGAGGCAGCATTTCGCAGAAAATCTCAGACGATTTCACGAAGCTGACGATATTATAATTCTTCTGCTTTACAAAAATCTCAATCTGAGGTATATCCTCGGGAGCCATAGCAAACAAGACTTTCAGCCAGTCTCCCTCCGAAACCTCGTCAAGCTCCGAGTAAAACGGCTCTATGCGGCAGAGCTTTGTATGAAGCTCCTCATAATCATTGTTGCGGATAACGTATGTGCCGTCCGCTTTGAGGATCTCTCCTCCTGCCTGCGGGAGAGCGTCGAGAATCTCCCGGGTTATCTGCTTTGCCTCCGGCGGAAGCGGCTGTGAATACAGAACCTTATCTGTATTGTAGTCATAAATTGCCGCACCGTTATACATAATAAGCGGCATTTTCAGCTCCATCATAGAACGGTAAGAGCCGAATGACTGAATTGTTCTGCCGGTAGCAACTGTGAACTTTCCGCCGAGACTCATGAATTTTTCAATTGCACGGCGGTCGGTATCGGATATCTCCTTTCTGGAGTTTAGGAGCGTTCCGTCCATATCGCTCAGCAGCACGACTTTAGTGATATCTTCAAACACCGAAATCCCTCCTACATTTTTTCAAGCTTGTTCAGAACCGACTGAAAATAATCGGGAAGCTCGCTTGTAAACTCCATATACTCCCCTGTTGACGGATGAATGAACCCGATTTTGCGTGCATGGAGACACTGACCGTCAAGCCCCTTATAAGCCTTTCCGTAAACGTCGTCGCCGAGCACGGGATGACCGATATATGCCAGATGAACTCGTATCTGATGAGTTCTTCCCGTCTCAAGTCTCAGCCGAAGATGTGCAAATCCGCCGTACTGCTTTATCACTGAGTAGTGAGTAACAGCATTCTTGGAGTTCTCCTGAGTAACGCACATTTTCTTTCTGTCCGTGCGGTTTCGTCCGATGGGAGCGTCAATTGTTCCCTCTTTCTCCTTGAACGAGCCGACTGCAATAGCCTCATACTCACGGGTAAAGCTGTGAGCCTTGATCTGCTCGGAAAGCTTTACATGAGACTTGTCGTTCTTGGCAACGATGAGGAGTCCGCTGGTGTTCTTGTCGATTCTGTGGACGATTCCAGGACGGATAACTCCGTTGATTCCCGAAAGACTGTCGCCGCAGTGATAGAGGAGAGCGTTTACCATAGTTCCGGTGTAGTTTCCGTGCGCAGGATGAACGACCATTCCCTTTGGCTTGTTCACAATCAGCAGGTCGTCGTCCTCGTACATTATGTTCAGTGGAATATCCTCCGCAGCAGCGTCAAGCGGCTGAGGCGGAGCAAACGAGACTTCCACGCTGTCGCCTGCCTGAACCTTATAGCTTTTGCTGACAGTTCCGCCGCAGACGATGACTCCTCCGTCCTTGATGAGACCCTGTACAGCCGAGCGAGTCAGCTCCGCAATATTGTCCGAAATATATTTATCTATCCGTGTTCCGGAGGCTTCCTCCGTCACTGCAAGAATAATCTTTTCACTCATTGTGTTCCGCCTTTTCAGCAGCCGCTGCCTTTGTCTTTTTTTCAATCGCAGGGTCGATAAACATGACATATACTATGAGAATTATGACAGCGAATGTGACATAGATATCCGCAACGTTGAAAATTGCGAACTCAAACGGCTTGAACTCAAACATATCCACGACATAGCCGAAGCGGATTCGGTCAATCAGATTGCCGATCCCTCCTGCAATAAACAGCAGAAGCGCCGTATTAAGCACCTTTGAACGTTTTCTCTGCATGAAAAGAAACACGGTTACTGCGATTATCACAAGCGATGTGAAGCCGATAAGAAACCATCGCTGCCCCGACATACTGCCGAAAATTGCTCCGTCGTTTTCGAGATAGGTCAGGTCGAAAATTTCAAAATCGCCGAAATGAATGAAGTCTATGCTGCCCTTCGGCTGAAGAGATTCTACAGCCCAATACTTGACTGCCTGGTCAATGCCGATAAGAGCCGCAATAGTAACTATAAGCAAAACAACAGTCACGATATACAACGGTTCCTTTCTGTTTTATAAATACAGCCTGCTGCAAGAACAGCAGGCAATATTGTGCTAATTTATTTGATTGATGAAGCGCATCTTGCACAGAGCGTCGGATGCTCGCTGTCGCTTCCGACTGTCTTGGAGTAGCACCAGCAGCGCTCGCACTTCTCGCCCTCAGCCTTAACGACCTCGAACTCTGTTTCGCCGTCCTTATCCTTGACAACGGAAACTCCCGAAACAATCAGGATTTCAGAGAGCTGCTCTGCAAGCTCATTGTACTTGGCAGCAGTCTCATCGTCGCCGCAGTGGATAATGATATTAGCCTCGAGAGACTTTCCGATAACCTTTTCGTTACGCTTCTCCTCGAGAACCTTATTAACAGCTTCTCTTGTGCTGTAAATGAAGTCCCACTTAGCGGTAAAGTCGCCGCTGAATGAAATTCCCGACTTTTCAGGCATCTGATTGAGGAAGATGCTCTGTTTGTCGTCAGAGGAAGAATGCGGCATATAGCTCCAGATTTCCTCAGCTGTGAACGAAATAATCGGAGCCGCAAGTCTTGCGACTGCGCTGAGGATTCTGTACATAGCTGTCTGAGCAGCACGTCTCAGCTCTGACTTTTCAGGCTCGCAGTAGAGTCTGTCCTTGATGATGTCGAGGTAGAAGTTGGACATATCAATTACGCAGAAATTGTGGATTGCATGGAATGCAATGTGGAAATCAAACGAGCTGTAGCCCTCGTTAACCTTGTCAATGAGAGCGTCGAGACGCATGAGTGCCCACTTATCAAGCTCTGTGAGCTTGTCGTCGGATACGCAGTCGGTATCGGGATTGAAGCCCTCCCCGTTACCGAGGTTTCCGAGGATAAATCTTGCTGTATTTCTGATTTTCTTGTAAGCCTCAGAGAGCTGCTTGAGAATAGCGGGAGAAATTCTGATATCCGAGTGATAGTCCGAAGAAGCTACCCAGAGACGGAGAATATCTGCGCCGTAAACATCGGTGATCTCGTTGGGAGCGATACCGTTTCCAAGGGACTTATGCATTGTCTTACCCTCGCCGTCAACAACCCAGCCGTGGGTGCAGACAGCCTTATACGGAGCGCTTCCCTTATATACAACGGAGGTCAGAAGTGACGACTGGAACCAGCCTCTGTACTGGTCAGCGCCCTCGAGATAGAGGTCAGCAGGCCAGCTCAGGCAGTCGTACTGCTCCATAACAGCAGAGTGAGATACACCGCTGTCGAACCATACGTCCATGATATCGTATTCCTTAGTAAACTCGCCGCAGCCGCAATCGCACTTAACGCTCTCGGGGATGAACTCTGAGGGTTCCTTAGTCCACCAAGCGTCAGCTCCCTCAGCGCGGAAGAGGTCGGCGATTGCCTTGATCGTATCGTCGTTTACGATAGGCTTTCCGCAGTCCTTGCAGTAGATGATCGGAATCGGAACGCCCCATGTTCTCTGACGGGAGATACACCAGTCACTTCTGTCACGAACCATTCCCTTGATTCTGTCCTCGCCCCACTCAGGAATCCACTGAACTTCCTCGATAGCCTTTACAGCCTCGTCCTTGAAGCCGTTTACCGAGCAGAACCACTGCTCAGTTGCACGATAGATGATCGGGCTGTTGCATCTCCAGCAGTGCGGATACTGGTGAACGATCTTCTGAATTGCGAGGAGAGCACCGTTTTCCTCGAGCTTCTTTGCGATAGCCTTGTTTGCAGTATCAGTATCCATACCCTCAAACTCGCCAGCCTCAGCAGTCTGCTTGCCCTTAGCGTCAACGCATACGATGATACCGATATCGTCGTACTTCTTGCAGACCTCAAAGTCCTCGACGCCGTAGCCGGGAGCCGTATGAACGCAGCCTGTACCGCTTTCGAGAGTTACATGGTCACCGACGATGATCGGTGACGGTCTGTCATAGAGGGGATGCTTTGTTTTCATTCCCTCAAGCTCTGCGCCTGTGAAGATACCGTCTGTGGAGTACTCAGTGATGCCGGCAGTCTCCATAGTAGTCTTTACAAGCTCCTCAGCCATTACATAGTACTCGTCGCCAACCTTAACGAGAGTATAATTGTACTCCGGTCCGAGACAGATAGCCAGGTTTCCGGGGATAGTCCATGTAGTTGTAGTCCAGATAACGAAGTAAACCTTGGAGAGGTCAAGACCCATTCCTGTGAAGATTCCCTTGTCGTCTGTAACGTTGAATTTTACATAAATTGAGTGGCAGGGATCATTTGAGTACTCGATCTCAGCCTCGGCAAGAGCCGTATTGCAGTCGGGGCACCAGTAAACGGGCTTGAGACCCTTATACATATAGCCCTTCTTAGCCATTTCGCCGAAAACCTCGATCTGACGAGCCTCATAGTCGTGTCTCAGAGTGAGGTACGGATCATCGTAGTCACCGAGAGAACCGAGTCTCTTGAACTGCTTCATCTGGTTGTCTACATGAGTCATAGCGTAGTCACGGCAGTGCTTTCTAAGCTCAACCGGAGGAATTGCGCCGTTCTCAACGCCGATTTCCTTCATAGCTTTAAGCTCGATCGGAAGTCCGTGCGTATCCCAGCCCGGAACATACGGCGCACAGAATCCGCTCATATTCTTATACTTTACTATGAAATCCTTGAGAGTTTTATTCAGTGCAGTACCGAGGTGGATCTCACCGTTTGCATACGGAGGGCCGTCGTGGAGAATATACGATGGCTTTCCCTGATTCTTCTCAATCATTTTATAATAGAGTCTCTCATTTTCCCATTTTTCGAGAATCTCGGGCTCTCGCTTAGGGAGGTTTCCTCTCATCGGGAAATCAGTCTTAGGTAAATTAAGGGTATTATTATAATCCTGTGACATTTCTTTCTTGATTTTTCATAGTCAGGCTATGAAAAATCCTCCTTTCGCCGTATTTTTCCAAATGTAAAAATTCATTTCCGACCGGAATTAAGCTGTTTCCGGTTATATTATATAAACAAAATTAATTATCTGATTCGCTGAAGCGTGAATCATAAGCTCCCTTGATAGCTCTTGCAGCATTTCCCTCTTCGTCGTCAGAAGCGACAGATGCAGCAATCTCCTCAGCTGTTTCCGGCTCTTCGTCCTCAAGCTCGTCAAAGCTCTCGGGCATTGAAGAGATAAGCTCAAGATGGCTCTTATACATATCGAACAGGCTCTTCTTGAAATCAGCAACCTGCTGCTGAGCAACTATAAGCGCTTCCTTTTCCTTAGCGATCTCAGCTCTGTTGCGCTCCATAGCGATCTCATGCTGACGTGTAGCCTCGTCAACAAGCTCGTCAGCCTTAGCCTGAGCCTCAGCAAGGATCTCATCAGCCTTTTCACGAGCCTCTGCAATTACCTGATGACCCTGCTTCTGAGCTCCGAGAAGAGCGTCCTTGAGAGCGTCCTCGTCCTTCATATACTCTCTTACCTTGTCGGCAAGAATCTGAATCTTGTTGTTGCTCTCAGCGCGCTCACGCTCCATTTCGTCGAGCTCTGCCTCGAGCTGAGCAAAAAATTCGTCGATTTCCTCCTGCTTATAACCGAAAGCAGCCTTTTCAAATCTTTTATTTCTGACATCCTTTGAAGTAATCATAGACCTTCACCTCTTATTTATATTTACGCAGAACAATGTGTATGCGTCCTTTTTTAGTAGTACCCCTTATTTCGCTGAGCAAGAATTTCCCGCAGCCCCTGACCGAGAGTACCTCTCCGCCGTGAAGCTCTTCCGAGACTGATATTACCGGGAAATGATTGACCGAGACCTTTTCGGAGCGTATAAGCCTTGCAGCATTTTCACGGCTGACTTTGCAGGCGAGTCCGACCACGCAGTCAAGGCGCATAGAGGCAACCGTACCGCCGAACTCTTCAAATTCCTGCTTTACCTCCAATGCAAATGGTTCGCTGTCGGAAATTTTCACGCCGACCCTGCCGATTTTTGAAACGGAGGAGGATATGAGCTTTGCCGCCACCTCTGTAACAAAAGCCTGAGCGATGCCCTCGGCAATAATAATATCGCCGATAACCTCACGCTTTAAACGAAGCGCCATAAACGAGCCGAGAAAATCCCTGTGCGTAAGCCTGTCCTCTTTTCTGAATCGGAACGTCAGGCATTTCATCGGGAATTCCTCCCTGATAAAATCCTCGCAGTACTCGTTGTACACGCAGAGCATTTTTCTCTGAGCGTCCTCATAGCCGCCCCACAGCTGACTCAGCAGTTCACCGTGTCCGGAGCCGCAGATACGTTCAGCCTCAGCGCACTGTCTTTCATCGAGAAAGGAAGAAAATACAGGACTGTAATTTCTGCCGCACTGTCTGTACATATCCTCGATGCGAGCCGCAAAGAGCTTATCGCCGGACGAATCGTTCATCAGATAAATACGCCGTTATTCTCAAGCTCGCCAACGAGATCCTCGCCGATGAAGCCGACATTGTAGGGAGTAATGATATATGTTAAGTTTGCAACCGGTTTAAGGCTTCCGCCGTTAGCGTAAGCAACGCCTACGAGGAAGTCAATGATTCTTCTCTTATTGTCGGGAGAAGCTGTCTCGAGGTTAAGAACTACAGTTTTCTTGGCAATAAGGTGATCAGCGATCTGCTTAGCGTCTGTGAAAGCTGAGGGCTTTACGAGAACAACCTGAAGCTGAGCAGTTGTCTGGATATTAACGACCTTATTTCTTCTTCCCGTCTCAGCAGTCTGCTGCTCCTCATAATCGGGAGCTGCGTTATAGCTGCGCTCATGACGGGGGCTGGGCATATCAGCCTGATCGTTGATATCCTCTTCATCTGAAAAGAAAAATTCCTTGATGTTTTCAAAAAGTTTCATAATATTCTCCTGTTCTCCGCATTGATGGTTATATTCAGGGATCCAACACGGAACATCCCAATTTTTTCTTTTTATATTGGTTTATTTATTATAATTTCTCGCCCCGAAAAGACCAGTGCCTATTCTGACAAGAGTTGAGCCGTATTTCACGGCTGCCGCATAGTCGTGAGTCATACCCATAGACAGCTCATTCATTTCGATTCCGCCGATATTCTTTGCCCTGACCCCGCAGAAAAGCTCCTGCATTCTGCCAAGGTATATATCGCTTTCAACGGGCGGAGGAATCGTCATAAGACCGCACACACGGATATTTTTCATTTCAGACGCTCTCTCCAGAAGCTCATAAAGCTCCACGGGGCTGATGCCGCTTTTGCTTTCCTCGCCGCCGATGTTTACCTCGCAGAGAACATCCATGATCCTGCCGTTTGCCTCAGCGAGACGGTTTATCTCCGAGGCAAGCTTCACGCTGCCGACCGACTGTATCATCGACACCGTGTTAATGATATATTTTACTTTATTTGTCTGCAAATGTCCGATAAAATGGACCTCTGCTGATTTGCTGTAGAAATCCTTTTTCGACTGATACTCCTGAACACGATTTTCGCCCAGAAGCTCCACGCCGAGCGAAACAGCGTGATTTACAGCTTCATAGGAAACAGTTTTCGTAACAGCCATCAGGCGGATCCTGTCCTCAGGGCTTCTGTATTTTGCAGCAGCCTCAGAAATATTATACTGTATCTGTTTCAGATTCTCGTCAATATAACGGAAATCACTACCCATTTGAATCGCCGCCTTCCAGCATAATATCGTCATAGAGTGCGAGATAGCTGCTGTCCTCTTCATGAACATCCGAGAGAACATAGTCACTGCCCTCGTAAATAACATCGAGCTTTTTGAACTCAACCTGTTCGCCTTCAAGAATATAGACGCCTTTATAATTTTTCGTTACGATTGAGGTGATACCTGTTTCCTCATCGACGACCTCTTCCTCCATTGGCAGGAAGCGTATCGCTTCTCTCGGCACTTTAAGACCGGTATAGCTGCCTTTGACGAGGTCGACCTCCTCGCAGCGGTGCTGAACAAGGTCATAATTGAACTGCTTGCATGATACAACGATTATGCTTTCGGAGGGATCGCCCTCGTCACGCACCGAAACGACCTCCGCGTCGAACAGCTCGGCGGTAGATTCAAAATGAAGCGAGACCTTGTCCCCGGGAACATACGTCTTTTTTGAATTATCGACAATACCTGCCAGATACCACTCGTATCCGTCGATCAGCTTGCCGACGATATTGGCAGAGTCGTCCTTGTTATTGGAGATTTCTTTCAGCTGGTCGATCGTAAGCGAATCTATATTCTCCTTTGTCAGAGTCTCTTCATAGCCGTCGCAGTAGCTTACAAAATAAGCCGAGCTTTCAGATGTAAGTATCTCTGTCGGAGCTATAGTAGTGCTTCTGAGTTGAGTGAGCCTTGAAGTAATATCGGTAACTCTTGCCGAGAAATCCACTTCCTCATGAGTAACGATCTGATATGTACTGAGCAGAACGAGCAGATCGTCCATTGCATCTCCTATAGCTTCATAGTCTCTTGTATCGCGACTGTAAATGATATTCCTGTAGGCTTCCTCTATATCAGCCGAAAGCTCTGACGGCTGAGCCGATTCAAGCGTACCGGGATTCTGAATTTTATTCAGGATAGCAAGCTCATTTGTGAGCTTTTCGACCTCTCTGTTATTTATTATCTGTTCATCCGTCTGATAGACCTGAGCAATGACCGAGCCGGTTCCAAGGCGTCCTCCGTCGGGGACGCTGTAGCTGACAACACCATTGCCGCTGTAGCTGACGACCTGTTCGCTTCTTATAAAGACTCCTCTGAAGCTGGTCGAATCCGTAGCGTCTGTCATAAGAGCGCTTTCAGTTGCGCTTTCACGGTTTCTGAAATTATATGCGATGCTTGCAAAAACTACCATGAACAGAATAAGAACGATATTACGCAGTATTTTGGAGAAAGTGATACTTCCCGAATTACCTGCACTCATTTATATCACCGTCTCAGTCGATTTTCTCGGACGCATCAAGAATTGAAACCATTCTTGCCGGAGCAATAGTAGAAATCGCATGCTTGTACACAAGCTGCTGCTTGCCGTCGCAGTCAAGAATAACAACATAGCTGTCGAAGCCCTTGACCATTCCCTTGAACTGGAATCCGTTCGTCAGGAAGATTGTTACCAGGATTTTGTCTTTTCTGCACTGATTCAGAAAAACGTCCTGAAGATTGATTGTTTTGTTCATACACATTCTCCATTCGATTTAAAATGTTTCTTTTTATATATTGATCTGCCCGGCTGTCCGGAGGAACAATACTGTCTTGCGCTGCTTTTCTACATACATAGAAATACACACTTTACATTATATCACAGTTTCCTGTGATTTTCTATACATTTTTTAGATTTTTCAAAAATTTCAGTTTTTTTATCTATTTCGCCTAAAATTATCCACCGAATCCGTTCATTTTTCCTAAACCATGTCAGCTGACGCTTGGCATATCGTCTTGTTTCCTGCTTGATTTTGTCGATACACTCCTCAAGAGACGCAGTATTCTCAAAATAAGGATACAGCTCCTTGACTCCTATTGCATTTGCGGCGGTTTTCATTCCGCTCTCCTGCCAGAGCGCTCTTGCCTCCTCAACAAGACCCGCCTTTACCATTTCATCCACACGAAGATTGATTCGATTGTAGAGAACCTGTCTGTCGGCGTAATCCAGACCTATTATCAGCGAATCATACGGACTCTCCTCAAGACGGCTCTCAGCCTTATGCTCGCTGAATCTGCGTCCGGTAATATGGTATACCTCCAGAGCACGGATAACTCTCACACGATTATTCGGATGAATCGCTGCGGCAGCCTCAGGGTCGGTTTCCGCAAGACGTGCATGAAGCGCCTCGTTGCCGTGATCCTTGGCAAATTCATAAAGCTCAGCACGGAACTTCTCATCGCTGCCGCCTTCGGAGAACTTAACATTATCAAGCAGAGAGCTTATGTAAAGTCCCGTGCCGCCCACGATTATCGGCAGCTTTCCCCTGCTGAGAACGTCCTCGATTTTCTCCTTGGCAAGCCTGACATAGTCGGCTGCACTGAAAGAGACTCCCCTGTCAAGAAAATCTATCAGATGATGCGGAACACCGTCCATCTCCCCGGCAGTCGGCTTTGCGGAGGCTATATCCATTCCTTTGTAAATCTGCATGGAATCGGCTGAAATCACCTCGCCGTCGTACTCCTTTGCAAGAGCGACTCCCAGCGAGGTTTTTCCCGAAGCGGTAGGCCCCGCAACGGCAAGCACAAATGGTTTGTTCATGTTAACAGCTCCTCTCTTTGCCGATTACATCAGGTTCTTTTGAACTGATGCTCGATATTTCCCTTGGTCATTGTAAACATAACGGGTCTGCCGTGAGGACAGTGGCGGATCTTTTCATCATAGTATACCTGTTCGGCGAGAGCCTGAAGCTCCCGGATATCGTTCGTATCATTAGCCTTTATCGCCGATTTGCAGGCGATGGTATGCAGCATATCATCAAGAATATGGGTCTGGGGATTCTGCTTGCCGAGATAAAGATTCTCCGCAATTTCGGGGATGATCTCGTCAAGATTCAGCTCCATTGCAAAGGTCGGAACAGCCTTTGTTATCACATACGGACGCTCGGAGAAATCAAAACCGAATCCCATATCGGCAAGAAGCTCCTGATTATTTTCGAGAGCGTCGAATTCATTGCCCGACAGCAGAACCTTTCCGCAGTCCATAAGCATCTGACTGTACTGACGGCAGTTACGGCTTTTCAGTCGCTCGAAAATGATCCGCTCATGAGCCGCATGCTTGTCAATCATTACAATAGTATCTCCGACCTCAGCCATGATGTAGTTCTTGAAAGCTTCTCCGATTACACGGATTTTCGGCTCCTCCTTTTCGGGAGCAGCCGTCTGCACGGGAGCTTTTGCCTCGTGAACAGGCTTTGCAAAGGACTGTGCATTCAGATATTTAAAGCCCTCGACAGGCTTTGGCGGTTCTTCGGAAGCTTCTGTTTTTTCGGGAAGCTTCATCTGCTCAGTGCTCTCACTCTCCACCCGAACCGGTTCCGGTTTCACAGGCGGAAGCTCAACGGGAACAGTCTGTACCGTTTCCGCAGCTCTGAACGCCTTTTCGGTCTCCTCAATCTTTTCAACGGGAGTGAACATTATCTCCTGCTGAACAAGCTCCTCCTGCACAGGTTCTGCACCCTCGGATGTCCAGTCGATCTTCGGTTTCAGCTCAAATTCGTATATCAGACCGTCCTTCATCAGAGCGTCCTTGACCGCAAAATATATTGCGTCCGATACCGTTTTTTCGTCGGTAAAGCGTACCTCTGCCTTGGCAGGATGAATATTTACATCCATCGAAACAGGCGGCAGGTCGAGCATAAGAATGCAGGCAGGAAACTTTCCCGTCATAATCATATTTTCAAATGCGCTCTCCAGAGACGCTGAGCAGAGCTTTGATTTGACATATCGTCCGTTGACGAAAAAATTCTGGAAGGTTCTGTTGTTCTTCGCATAAAGAGGCTTGATAACGTAGCCGCTGACAGCTATTCCGTTATAGGTGTAGTCAACGGGAATCAGGTCTCTCGCAAAGTCACGTCCGTAGACAGCGTATACCGCCGAGAACAGCTCTCCGTCGCCGCTTGAATTGAACTCCATCCGATTGTCACGGATAAGTCTGAAAGAAATCTCAGGATGCGAAAGCGTAATCTTCTGGAGTATCTGGCTCACGGCATTTGCTTCCGTCACGTCCTTTTTCATGAATTTCTGACGTGCGGGAACATTATAGAACAAATCCCGTATTATAATGGTCGTACCGTCGGGACAGCCGCTTTTCTCATGAGATATTTCCGTGCTTCCCTCGATTTTGTAAATCGTTCCATAGGTCTCATTTTCCTGCTTTGTCATAAGCTCGACCTTTGCAACAGCGGCTACCGAGGCAAGCGCTTCTCCACGGAATCCGAGCGTGCAGATGTTGTCGAGGTCGTCCTTTGAGATGATCTTGCTCGTTGCATGACGGAGAAAGGCTGTCGGCACGTCCTCGAATGCCATTCCGCAGCCGTCATCGGTTACACGCATATATGTGGTTCCGCCGTTTTTTATCTCGACTGTTATATGCGACGCTCCCGAGTCTATTGAATTTTCCACAAGCTCCTTGATTACCGAAGCAGGACGCTCTATTACCTCTCCTGCGGCAATAAGCTCCGATATTTCCTTGCTGAGTACATTGATTGACGGCATCT
>JAFTPG010000106.1 GCA_017463375.1 Ruminococcus sp.
AACCTGTACTCACCGCTGATAATGAGTACCCGGGATGAATACAGGTCCGGGAATTCGTTATCAGTCGAATTTAAGACCGGAGAGGATCTCCTTGAGAGCGTCAGAGCTTGCCTGGAGCTTAGCGACCTCATCATCGGTAAGCTTGGGAAGAACCTCGCCTTCGATACCCTTTCTGCCAACGATGAACGGAAGGCTGAGACAAACGTCGCTGATGCCGTACTTATCATTGATAAGTGTGGAAACAGGAAGAACAGTCTTCTGGTCACGGAGAACGGTATCGCAGATCTTGTTTACAGAGAGAGCGATAGCATAGAATGTAGCGCCCTTTCTCTTGATGACCTCAGCGCCTGCAACACGCATATCCTGAGCGAGCTGATCGAGATCAGTATCAGGAGCGAGATCGCTGATGCTTACGCCGCCGATATTAGCGATCGACCACGGAACCATTGAAGAGTCACCGTGCTCGCCGAGAACGTAAGCGTTAACGCTCTGAGTATTAACGCCGGTCTTGTCAGCGATAAATGAGCAGAGACGCGATGTATCGAGAGCAGTACCTGAACCGATAACCTGGCTGGGTGAAAGGTCAGTACATTTGAGAATAGCATAAGTGAGGATGTCAACAGGGTTGCTGACGATTACATATACAGCGTCGGGAGCAGCCTTTGCGACCTGGGGCATAACGGACTTGATGATATCAACGTTGCCCTGAGCGAGGTCGAGTCTTGTCTGACCGGGCTTTCTAGCTCTTCCGAGAGTAACAACAACGATATCAGAGCCTGCACAGTCCTCATACTCACCGTCATAGATATTAACGGGGGAGCAGAACTCAGTACCCTGACGGATATCCATAGCTTCGCCCTTAGCCTTGTCCTTGGCAATATCAATAAGAACGATTTCGGAGCATGTACCTGCAACAGCGAGTGTAAAAGCGATAGAAGCACCTACGTTACCGGCGCCGAGAATCGAAATCTTAGTTCCTTTTTTAGTAACTTCTCCCATATTTAAAACCTCCGGATTTTACTGTGATATTGTTGCCGGGAACAGGATCCTTAATGATATACAAAATACTCTGAGTGTCAAAAAATCAAAGTTCCGGCATCATACTCATATTATAGCATAAATTCAGGAAATAGCAAGATGTTTTTTGAGATTTTTTGAAAAATCAGAAAAACATACAAAACATAACCTCTGATGATGTTATTATTGCACAGACAGAGAGAAATATGAACGGCTGTCGAAATGAATAATATTCGTATAAATATGAATATTATGGCATATCGTGAATATTTATTCAAATCCTCTTGACAAGCCGCATATTAAGAGTATAATAAAGATATTACGATTATCCGCACCGTAAGGTGCTTTATTTAGGAGGAATTTATTATGGCTAAGGAAATCAAAAAGGTTGTACTCGCATATTCAGGCGGTCTTGATACTTCTATCATCATCCCGTGGCTCAAGGAAAACTACAATAACTGCGAGGTTATCGCTGTTTCCGCTGACGTTGGTCAGGGTACTGAGCTTGACGGTCTCGAGGAAAAGGCTATCAAGACAGGCGCTTCAAAGCTCTACATCGAGGATCTCAAGGATGAGTTCGTTGACGAGTATGTAATCCCCACAATGCAGGCTGGCGCTGTTTATGAGAACAGATACCTCCTCGGAACTTCTTTCGCTCGTCCGATCATCGCTAAGAGAATCGCTGAGATCGCAATCAAGGAGGGCGCTGACGCTATCTGCCACGGCTGTACAGGTAAGGGCAACGATCAGGTTCGTTTTGAGCTTGCTATCAAGGCTTTCGCTCCCGATATGGCTATCATCGCTCCCTGGAGAGAGTGGGATATCAAGTCAAGAGACGAGGAGATCGACTACGCAGAAGCACACAATATTCCTCTCAAGATAAACAGAGAGACAAACTACTCAAAGGATAAGAACCTCTGGCACCTCTCACACGAGGGCCTCGACCTCGAGGATCCTGCAAACGAGCCGCAGTACGAAAAGGAAGGCTTCCTCGAGCTTGGTGTTTCCCCGCTTCAGGCTCCTGACAAGCCCACTTACGTTACAATCCACTTTGAAAAGGGCGTTCCTACAGCTGTTGACGGCAAGGAAATGAGCGGCGTTGAGGTTGTTACAACTCTCAATAAGCTCGGCGGCGAGAACGGTATCGGTCTTGCTGACCTCGTTGAGAACCGTCTCGTTGGTATGAAATCAAGAGGTGTTTATGAGACTCCCGGCGGAGCTATCCTCTACCACGCTCACGAGGTTCTCGAGACTATCTGCCTCGACAAGGAAACTGCAAGAGTTAAGCAGTACCTCAGCATCAAGTTCGCTGACATCGTTTACAACGGTCAGTGGTATACTCCTCTCCGTGAGGCTATGACCGCTTTCGTTAACGAGACTCAGAAAACTGTTACAGGCGACGTTAAGCTCAAGCTCTACAAGGGCAATATCATCAACGCAGGCGTTACTTCACCGTACACACTCTACGATGAGGAAGTTGCTACATTCGACGCTGACGAGGTTTACAATCAGGCTGACGCTCAGGGCTTCATCAACCTCTTCGGTCTCCCGATCCACGTTAAGGCTAAGCTCGACCAGAAGAGAAACAATAAGTAATTGCTGATAGGCAAAGCGGCGGGGATAACAACTGCCGCTTTTGTGCCTGATGATTTTAGTCGATTTTTATTAATGGATAAGGGAATTGTTTAAATGAAGAAAATAATAAGTGTTTTTGTATCTGCAATTGTTCTGTTTTCTTTCGGAAGCTGCTCTGACAGCGATTCCGAGAAGGATGCCTCGGACATGGATATATCATCATCGTCGGTTGATTCAGAGGAAAAATCTGACGAAGATGAAGAGGACTCTCAGAAGAGTGTTCAGTCCGAAAGTCTTGAAATTCTGAATAATATTGAGGTCTATGTTCTTGATTGTTCTGTATTGCCTATAGAGGAAACCATGATCGATCAGGGTACGGGGATATGGGAAGATGATATAGCAGGATTTGATAAGGGTACGATTGTAACATTATTCATTGATTACGGTAAACATAGCTACAGCTTAGAGGACAGATTGATAACCACCACTGATGGTCAGGAGTTACTTCAAACTTCTTATGACACAATGTGGAGTGATAGTGATGAAGATGGAAGCGTCTGGATAGTGGAAAGAATACGCATTCCGGGTGAATATGATATCGCAGACTTGGAGTTTAAGCTGATTTATGACGATGATTATGACACGACAGTTTCCAAGCCTCTTTCAAACACTATGACCTTTGAGGAACTCAGCGAAAAATGCTACTGGCAGGAAGATGTAAACCCCAATTGGGAGGACGCCGAAGAAGCTGAAATGTATAATCCCATTCACAGAACCTATATTTATAAAATCAAGGGCAGGTACTGTATGGTTGATAATGCGTTCGGCGATTCAAGCGGCTCAAAATCTTCCAGTGACGGCACAAAAATCGAATATGGCGGCATTGATTTTGAAATAATACCGCTTGAGGGTTCTATAGGCTCGTTTATCGAAGAGGCAGACATACAGGTTGAATCGGGAAATACCGAAACTTATATGTGGTCTGAGTTCCACGAATATGAAAATCGTAAAACCAATGATTTTATCGATGTAAGAATCTGCTGTAAAGTGAGCGATGCTGATTGGTATGTTAACTGGGATTCCCTGACAGAGGAAGAACGTCAGTTAAAATCATCGGTTGATGATCTTATAGCAAAATATTTCCGTTATGAGGCAAGAGAGACATTTCTGCTCCTGCCCGACGGAGAAGGCGGAACCACCAGAATTGAGTGCGTGTGCCGATAAAATGTAAAACGTCAGGCAGGGGAGGCTTTGTTTCTCCTGCCTGTTCAATTTAAAGGAGAAATACCATGGCAGAAATGATGTGGGCAGGAAGATTTTCCAAGAAGGTTGACGATACAGTAAATGCGTTCAATTCTTCCATTGCCTTTGACGGACGTATGTACAGACACGATATACAGGGCAGTATAGCTCATGCGACGATGCTGGGCGACTGCGGAATAATCCCCAAGGAGGACAGCCTTGAAATTATTGAGGGACTTAAAGGAATCCTCGCTGATATCGACAGCGGCAGCTTAGAGCTTGACCCCTCTGCTGAGGATATCCATATGTTTATCGAAGCTGAGCTGACAAAGAGACTCGGCGATGTGGGCAAGAGACTCCACACGGCTCGTTCCAGAAACGATCAGGTTGCGGTTGATATCAGACTTTATCTCCGTGACGAGATTGACGAAATCTATGCTCTTGTAGAGGAGCTTGCCGTTACTGTTCTCAATATGGCTAAGGAGCATACCGAAACCGTTATGCCCGGATATACCCATCTCCAGAGAGCACAGCCCGTGACCTTTGCACATCACCTCATGGCGTATGTGTGGATGTTCATCCGTGACCTCGAGAGACTTCAGGATACTGCAAAGAGAATGAATTACTGTCCTCTCGGAAGCGGCGCTCTTGCAGGAACTACCTACAAGACAAACCGTCAGCAGACCTCCGACCTCCTGGGCTTTACAGCTCCCATGCCCAACAGCCTTGACGGAGTTTCCGATCGTGACTTCTGCGTGGAGCTTAACTGTGCACTTTCACTCATTATGACCCACCTCTCACGCTTCTCTGAGGAGGTTATTATGTGGTGCTCGTGGGAGTTCAAGTTCGTCGAGCTTGACGACGCTTTCGCTACAGGCTCGTCAATCATGCCCCAGAAGAAAAATCCTGACGTTACCGAGCTTATCAGAGGCAAGACAGGACGTGTCAACGGCGACCTCGTAACTCTTCTTTCGATGCTCAAGGGACTTCCGCTTGCGTACAATAAGGATATGCAGGAGGACAAGGAGGCTATCTTTGATGCGGTAGACAACGTAAAGCTCTGCGTAAAGACCTTTATTCCAATGCTTGCTACTATGCGTGTGCTGAAGAAGAATATGCGTGACGCTGCTGCCAAGGGATTCATCAATGCGACAGACTGTGCGGATTACCTCGTAAAGAAGGGAATGCCGTTCCGTGATGCTTACAAGATTACGGGAACTCTCGTTGCTCAGTGCATCGAGCAGGGCGTAACTCTCGAAACTCTCCCCATGGAGAGCTATAAGGCTATGACTGATCTTTTCGGCGAGGACGTTTACGAGGCTATCAGTCTTGATACCTGCGTGCGTGAGCGCAAGTCCGAGGGAGGTCCTTCCCCCGACGCTGTGAAGATTCAGATTCAGCAGGCTGAAAAGGCTCTGGGACTCTGATTATGAATAAAAAAGATCTGACATTTACTATCGGTCTTACGATTTTCATGGGAATCCTCTGGATCGCAGGAGAACTCATAATGGGACTCGTTATCCCCGTAAGACCGTGGGTATATATCGCATGGAGAGTCGGAATCGTAGTCGTGACTCTCGCAATAAGCGTGTGGCACTCGATGATTGAGGATAAATCGGAGAAAAAGACTCCCCGTCAGGCAAAGTACGAGCGCAAGGTCGGCAGGAAAAATAAGTAACAGGGACTTTCCGTTCTATTAATTCGGGATGAAGAAGCGGACAGCCGCAAGGGCTGTCCCTACTGTAGGGGCGGATATTATCCGCCTGAATAATTCCGCAATTTTTACGAATGAAAAATTATTTCTACATAAAATAAACGGGAGGACATTACCATGTCTGTAAAAATATACATCGACGGTCAGGAAGGTACGACCGGACTGAAAATCCTCGAGAGATTCGAGGGAAGAAATGATATCGAGCTGCTGAAAATCAGCGAGGAAAAGCGTAAGGATTCCGCAGAGCGTGCAAGACTTATCAATATGTCGGATTATACGTTCCTCTGCCTGCCCGACGCTGCCGCAAGAGAAGCCGTTTCGTTCGTGGACAACGACCATGTTCGCATTATCGACGCTTCAACTGCCCACAGAACAAATCCTGCATGGGCTTACGGCTTCCCCGAGCTTTCGGCTGAGCACAGAGAAAAAATCCGTACCTCAAACAGAGTTGCCGTTCCCGGCTGCTATGCAAGCGGCTTCAATGCAATCGTTTATCCTCTCGTGAAAAACGGAATTATTCCCGAGGATTTCCCTGTTTTCGCATATGCTACATCAGGCTACAGCGGTGCAGGCAAAAAGGCTATCGCTGTTTACGAGGGAGACGACAAGCCCTATGAGTACGGCAGTCCCAGACAGTACGCCCTCTCCCAGCAGCACAAGCACCTCCCCGAGATGCAGGCGATTCCTGGACTGAAATATGCTCCGATGTTCAATCCTATGGTGTGCGACTATTTCAGCGGAATGGTGGTAAGTATCCCGATTCAGACAAGAATGCTCCCGAACAAGATAACAGTTCAGGCTGTTCATGAGATGTTCGCAAAGCACTACGAGGGAGCAAATATGGTCGAGGTTATGCCTCTTATGCCCGAGGACGAGCAGAAGGCTTTCTTCCTCGCCTCGAATACCCTCAGCGGAATCAATAAGCTCCAGGTTTTCGTTTTCGGAAACGACGAGCAGATCCTCCTCTGCTCCAGACTCGATAACCTCGGTAAGGGCGCAAGCGGCGCTGCTGTTCAGTGTCTCAATATCATGATGGGTATTGATGAGACGACAGGGCTTGTGTAATTGTGGAGCTTCCGAAACGAAAAAATCCACGTCTCAGGGATTATGATTATTCACGCAATAATGCGTATTTCGTGACGATCTGCACTGATAACAGGGAAAGATTATTCGGCGAGATCCGTAGGGGCGACCCTTGCGGTCGCCCGCAGATGGAGTACACGGCTTTAGGAAAAATTGCAGATAGAACATTTTTATACATTGAGCAGAAATATGATATTATACTTTTGCAGTACGTTGTTATGCCTGACCATGTTCATGCAATTATCATAATTGACCAGAATACCGGCGTTACTGAATCGGGCGACCGCAAGGGTCGCCCCTACAGTGATTATTCTCTATCACGGATCATCGGTGCGTACAAGTCAATTGTGTCAAGTGAATGGCTGAGAATATGCAAAGAAAAGAATATAGCAATGGGCAAGATATGGCAGCGTTCCTATTATGACCATATAATAAGAAATCCACGGGACATGCAGGAAACAATAAAGTATATTTATGAAAGTCCTATCAAATGGTATGCTGAAAATGTAAACCCGTAGGGGCGACCCTTGCGGTCGCCCGAAAATGGAATCAGCCTAATAGTAGGGGCGGATATTATCCGTCTGATAAAGGAGTTGTAAAAAATGAAATTACAGGAATTTGAAAACATAAAATTCGTCGATGGCGGAGTATGTGCGGCAAAGGGATTCAGGGCAAACGGAATCCAGTGCGGACTTGCACACGCAGGAGCACACGTTACAAAGAAGAAAAACGACCTTGCGCTTATCGTGGCTGACAAGGAGTGCACGGCTGCGGCTGTCTACACCACAAACAAGGTCAAGGGAGCACCGATTCTCGTGACAAAGGAGCACATCAAGGACGGCAAGGCTAGGGCAGTCATCGTGAACTCGGTTAACGCCAACACCTGCAATGCCGACGGTGTGGAAAAGGCTCAGAAGATGTGCGCTCTTGCGGCGGCTGAGCTTGGAATCAACGAGAATGACGTTATCGTGGCATCTACCGGAGTTATCGGACAGGTTCTTCCTATTGAGCCTATCGCAAACGGTATGAAGGCTCTTGCCGAGGGTCTGTCCTATGACGGAAATCCCCGTGCTGTCGAGGCTATCATGACTACCGATACAATGCCCAAGGAGGCTGCCGTTCAGTTTGAGATGGGCGGAAAGACCTGTACTATGGGCGGAATGCTCAAGGGAAGCGGCATGATTCATCCGAATATGGCAACAACTCTCACATTCATCACAACCGACGCCGACATCTCAGCGGAGCTTCTCCAGCGTGCTCTGAGCGATGTAGTAAAGCTTACTCTCAACCGTGTGAGCGTGGACGGAGATACCTCCACAAACGACATGGTATGCGTGCTTGCTTCGGGTACTGCGGAGAATACTCCCGTAACAAAGGAGAATGCAGATTTCGAGATTTTTGAGAACGCTCTCTATGCGCTTATGGTGAATTTTGCGCGGATGATGGCTCGTGACGGCGAGGGAGCTACAAAGCTCATCGAATGTGCCGTAACAGGTGCGGAGACCGAGAAAATCGCCGAGACTGTTGCAAAGAGCGTTATTACTTCGAGCCTGTTCAAGGCGGCTATGTTCGGCGAGGACGCTAACTGGGGAAGAATCCTCTGTGCTATAGGCTACGCTGACGCTGATTTCGATATCAGTCAGGTTGACGTGAAGATTGCCTCAGAAAAGGGAGCTATCGAGGTCTGCAAAAACGGTGCAGGAGTCGATTTCTCCGAGGAAAAGGCTAAGGAGATCCTCGGCGAGGAAGTTATAAATATCATCGTCAGCATAGGAAACGGCGGCGGAAAGGCTGTGGCATGGGGCTGCGACCTGACCTACGATTATGTTAAAATCAACGGCGACTATCGTTCGTAAGCGCATAACAGGAGAATCCTATGTTCAATAAAGACGAAAACAACGGCGATTACATTCGTCCGAGCGAGGAATACCGTGCCGACTGTGAGGATTATCATGAGCACGGTCAGACGTATGACGACTATAACGACGAGCAGCGTCCCTATGACGCATATAATGCTCTTGAGAATGAATTTTCACCGATGCTGACAAGCGGCGAGCATATCCTCTGGGCAGGACGCTCGGCAAAAAACTTTTCCTTTTCGGCTGCAAGCATCCCGGTTCTGATATTTATGATTTTCTGGCTGGGATTTACTGCATTCTGGACTGTTTCGGTCGTATCAATGGGCGCAGGCTTCATGGGAGTTTTTGCGATTCCGTTTTTTGCCGTGGGCATCTTTATGTTCATAAAGCTTTTGCGTCCCGGCAAGAAAAAGTATGCAATAACAAATATGCGTGTGATCAGAGCCGAGGGCAGAAGAGTGACCTCCGACAGGCTCGGGAGCATATGCAATATCACTATCACACGCTCCGGCAGTACGGGAAATGTTACATATAACATCATGGGAACGGCTTTCTATACCTCACAAACCCGAATGGCGCAGTCAAATACCGGAATAATCGGCGTTGAGCGTCCCGAGGAGGTATACCGTATCCTCAACAGTGCCGTTGCAGGCTCGGTTATGATCAATAAAGGAGAATGATAATGGGAGAGATATTAAATAACGCAAGAGCGCAGGTACTTATCGACGCTCTTCCGTATATTCAGAAGTACAACAACAAGATAGTTGTTGTAAAATACGGCGGAAACGCTATGACAAACAATGAGCTGAAGGACGCTGTAATGAACGATATCGTTCTGCTGTCGCTGGTGGGAATCAAGGTCGTTCTCGTGCACGGCGGAGGTCCTGAGATCAACGATATGCTCCGCAGACTCGGTATCGAGAGCCGCTTTGTGAACGGTCTCAGATACACCGACGCAGAGACTATTGACGTAGTAAAAATGGTTCTCTCGGGAAAGGTGAACAAGGAGCTTGTACAGCTTCTCGCTCAGCATAAGGGAAGCGCTGTGGGTCTCTGCGGAATCGACGGTCAGATGCTCATGGCGAAAAAGGCAGTTTCCTCCGACGGTCAGGACTTGGGCTTTGTCGGAGATATCGAAAAGGTCAACACCAAGCCGATCCTCGACGCTCTACGGAATGGAAATATTCCCGTAATCGCTACGGTTGCAACCGACGAGGAGGGCAATACCTACAATGTAAACGCCGACACTGCCGCTGCGAGAATCGCTGCAGAGCTGGGAGCGGAGAACCTCATCCTCATGACCGATATCGCAGGACTTCTGCGTGACAAGGACGATCCGTCAACGCTTATCCCGGCGGTAAATGTCAGCGAGGTTCCGTTCATGAAGAGACAGGGCATCATCTCCGGAGGAATGATCCCGAAGATCGACTGCTGCGTCGAGGCTGTAAGACGAGGAGTAAAGAAAACCGCTATCATCGACGGAAGAATTCCTCATTCAATTCTCATCGAGATTCTCTCCAACGAGGGAATCGGAACACAGTTCACATAATATTATAATATATATGTCATCCTTTCGGAAGGAGTGTCAGAAATGGGTACAATAGAAAAATTCAATGAAAATGTAATGCATACATACGGCAGGCATCCGCTTGTTATGGAGAAAGGCTCGGGAGTGCGCTGCACAGGCGAGGACGGTATGAAGTATATCGACTTCGGAAGCGGAATTGGTGTAAATTCTCTCGGCTTCTGCGATGAAAAATGGGTCGAGGCTGTCTGCGCTCAGGTGAAAAGCGTTCAGCATACCTCCAACTACTACTACACAAGAGTTCAGGCTGAATTTGCCGAGAAGCTCTGTCAGCTTTCGGGCTATGACAAGATCTTCTTCGGAAACAGCGGCGCTGAGGCTAACGAGTGCGCTATCAAAATCGCAAGAAAATACAGCTTCGATAAATACGGTCTCGGCAGACATAATATAATCACTCTTGTGAATTCCTTCCACGGAAGAACTCTCACAACGCTCTCCGCTACAGGACAGGAGGTTTTCCATAACTATTTCTTCCCGTTCACAGAGGGCTTTGTCAACGTCACTGCCAACGATATCGACGATCTCAGAGCCAAGCTTGACGATACTGTCTGTGCTGTCATGATGGAGTACGTTCAGGGCGAGGGCGGAGTAAATGCTCTCGATAAGAAGTTCGTTGACGCTGTTTACGAGCTTTGCGCTGAAAAGGATGTTCTTGTCATCGCCGACGAGGTTCAGACGGGTATCGGCAGAACCGGAGAATTCCTCGCAGGAGACCACTACGGCAAGAAGGCAGATATCACAACTCTCGCAAAGGGTCTTGCAGGCGGAGTTCCGATAGGTGCATGTCTCGCAAACGAGAAGTGCAGCGGAGTTCTCGTTCCGGGAACTCACGGCTCTACATTCGGCGGAAATCCCATTGCGTGTGCAGGCGGATTGACTGTTCTCGAGCGTGTGAGCGGCGAGGGCTTCCTCGATGAGGTGAATGCCAAGGCTGAGTTTATCAGGAGCAAGCTTGCTCAGTGCAGCGAGGTTGAAGCTGTATCGGGTCTCGGACTCATGATAGGTATTACTCTGAAAAATAAAAAGGCTCCCGACGTTGTAAAGGAGGCTCTCGGAAGAGGACTTCTTCTGCTGACGGCTAAGGATAAGGTAAGACTTCTTCCTCCGCTCACGATCGGCATGAAGGAGCTTGAAGAGGGTATGGAGATTCTGGTTAAGATTCTCGAGGCGTAACTGCGCCGTCACTACAGAATTATTCTGCTCAGGGCGGATGATATCCGCCCCTACGATAGTTTTATATAACGAAAATACAATATATAACGAAAGGAAAGCTAAGCATGAAACACTTACTCAAGATGCTCGACCTGAGCACAGAAGAAATCATTGACATTCTCAATCTTGCCGACCAGCTCAAATATGAGCTGAAGCACGGCATTCCGCATCCGCACCTCAAGGGAAAGACTCTTGGAATGATTTTCCAGAAGGCTTCCACCCGTACAAGAGTTTCCTTCGAGACAGGTATGTATCAGCTCGGCGGATATCCGCTGTTCCTCTCCTCAAACGATCTCCAGATAGGACGCGGAGAGCCTGTTCAGGATACAGCAAGAGTTCTCTCACGCTACCTCAGCGGCATCATGATCCGTACCTTTGAGCAGAAGGAGGTTGAGGATCTCGCAGAATACGGAAATATCCCGATCATCAATGGTCTTACAGACTTCTCGCACCCGTGTCAGGTTCTCGCAGACCTTATGACTATCCGTGAGTTCAAGGGAAGCTTCGACGGACTCAAGATGTGCTTTATCGGCGACGGAAACAACATGGCTAACTCTCTTATCGTAGGCTGTCTCAAGGTTGGAATGGCTGTATCAATTGCCTGCCCCGATGATTACCAGCCGCCGAAGGAGATCCTTGATTTCGCTTCACAGTATGACTGCTTCAGCATGACAAATTCACCTATGGAGGCAGCAAAGGGCGCAGATGTCCTTATCACCGACGTATGGGCTTCAATGGGACAGGAAGGCGAAGCAGAGAAGAGAAAGGCTGCATTTGCCGGCTATCAGATCAATGACGAGCTTATGGCTGCCGCAAACGAGGGAGCTATGGTTCTTCACTGCCTGCCTGCACACCGTGAAGAGGAGATCACCTCAAAGGTATTCGAGGAGCACGCAAACGAAATCTTCGAGGAGGCTGAAAACCGTCTCCACGCTCAGAAAGCCGTTATGGTCAAGCTGATGGCGGATTGATTATATAATAGAGTAGGGGCGGATATTATCCGCCCTTTTTCGTCCAAAAGCGGTTCAGTTTTATGCTATAGTGCATATTGTACAAAAAACCACAAAAAATCCCTCATTTCTTTTAGTTGACAAACTCGTAAAACCGTGCTATAATAATAAAGCTGTCGAGGACAAGCGATGAAGAGAAGAGAGAAATTCTTTCAAGAAGAAGGATTTGGCTTTGGGAAAAGCGGGTTGATATTAAATCCTTTGGGAAGAGAAAAAGTTTTCTGAAAAAACTTCAAAAAAGAGCTTGACA
>JAFTPG010000107.1 GCA_017463375.1 Ruminococcus sp.
CAGTATGATACCGCTATGGCTGAGCTTAATGCACAGTTAAAGGAATTGGAGGGCTAAGATATGGCAGACGTTATTAAAAAGGCTACAAGAGAAAGCTATGGCGAATCACTGAGAGATCTCGCTGAGCAGTATCCGGATCTCGTTGTTCTTGATGCAGACCTTGCTGCCGCAACAAAGACAGGCATTTTCAAGAAGGCATATCCCGACCGTTTCTTTGACTGCGGAATTGCTGAGGCAAACATGATGGGCGTTGCAGCAGGACTTGCAGCCTGCGGAAAGATCCCCTTTGCAAGCACATTCGCAATGTTTGCAGCAGGAAGAGCTTTTGAGATCGTAAGAAACTCTATCGGATATCCCCACCTCAATGTGAAGATCGGCGCAACTCATGCCGGAATCTCAGTCGGCGAGGACGGTGCTACTCATCAGTGCAACGAGGATATTGCGCTTATGAGAACGATTCCCGGAATGACGATCATCAATCCCTGTGACGATGTTGAAGCAAGAGCTGCAATCAAGGCTGCACTCGACTTCAACGGTCCTGTTTACATGAGATTCGGCAGACTGGCAGTTCCGGTTGTAAATGACGCTGAGACATACAAGTTCGAGCTTGGCAAGGGAATCGTTATGAAGGACGGTTCTGATGTGACGATCGTTGCTACAGGACTCATGGTCAACGAGGCTCTTGAAGCTGCAAAGACTCTCGAGAGCGAAGGAATTTCAGCAAGAGTTGTAAACATCCACACGATCAAGCCTCTCGACAAGGAGCTTATCTGCAAGTGCGCTAAGGAAACAGGCGTGATCGTTACCGCTGAGGAGCACAGCATTATCGGAGGTCTTGGCTCTGCCGTAGCTGAGGCAGTTACAGAGTGCTGTCCTGTTCCCGTAGTAAAAATCGGTGTGAACGATGAGTTCGGCTATTCAGGACCAGCTGTTGAGCTGCTCAAGAAGTTCGGACTTTCAAGCGACAATATCGCTGCTAAGGTTAAGGAAGCTGTAAAGCTCAAGTAATAAAAAGAAAAGCTGCATATTTATAAAAAAACAGGGGCGCACGGAATGCGCCCCTACAAATTGTCATTCTAAAAAGTAAAGTTTAAGTAGTTACAAAATAGTAGGGGCGAGTTCCGCTCGCCCGCAATTCTGAAATGAAATCAAAGTTTATTGACAACCTGAAGCCGCTGTTTTACAACAGCGGCTTTTTAAGTTATCTGAGTCTTTTGTAATCGTCGTCACGGACGGAATATCCGTCAACATTGATAACCGAGTCATCATAGGATGACTTATTTTTATTTTTGCGGTTCGAGAAAAGAATCACAGCAATACCAGCAGCGATAAACAGGATTCCTGCAATATTGATAAAAGAATGGCTCATGCGTCCCGGCATAAGAATGAAGAGGAGTCCCAGAACGATCAGAACGGCAGAGGCTATAACCGAAGCAGCTTTAACGCTTCCGTATTTTCTGATTTCCAGAAGCCTGAGAAGCCTGCCGATACCCGAAATAAGAAGGCATAAGCCAATGATAATGGGAACTCCCACAGAAAGAAGCTTAGGCAGAGCTAAAACAGCGATTCCGACCAGCACTTCTCCGACCGTTTTAGAAATATCAGCAGAGGCTCTCTGTCCGCCGATAAGCTTTGCGACGCTGAAAACAATGATAGCGATTCCTGCGATATACAAGAGCGCTGAGAGCAGATCAGGCAGGAAAATGATAAAGAATCCTGCGGCGATGAGGAGAATTCCTGTAAAATAAGCGTCTGATTTAATGAATTTCAAGTTATCACTCCTAAATAAGAACAAGGAAAATTTTCATACTGATTTTTCTGAAAATATTGGATTTACTGTAAATGGTGCGGCTGAGAAGCTCGGTGAACTCAAGTGCAGCTCTGACCTGATCCTCGTCCGGCTGAGCGGAGCTGAAGCTGCATCTGAGGGCAAGATTCACAAATTCTGCAAAGCTTCCGTTCGGGAAATACTCCGGAGCAAGCTGCTGTTCGACATGAGCTGAGAACTCTGTGTACTGCATTGAATCTCTGCTTATTCTGAGCAATGAGAGCAGTTTTTCCGTATATGCATACATATATGCGACACGTTCGGCAGACTTTCCAGTTGTGAAGCGTTTTCTTCTGTTTCTTATTATGATGACTCTTCTCAGAAACAGCGTCAGAGCGATCAGAATCACAGCAGCGCTTACTGCAAGAACGGTTTTGACCTCTGAACTGATGCCTGCTTCGGACGAGCCATTATTCAGAGCGCCTGCATTAGAGGCAGTAGTTACAGTTACTGCGGTGGTCTCCGAAGCAGTGCTTGATGATGATGAGGTTCGGCTTGTTTTTGATTTCTCGGTCTGAGAAGCCGACGGCTTAGCGGCGGTAGTGGTAACGCTCTGAGACGTGTTATCGGGAGCAGTGGTTGTCGTAACGATATTGCTGCTGGAATATCCCTCAGTGAACTCGAACGGAACCCAGCCGTAGCCATCGAGATAAATTTCAGTCCACGCATGGCTTCTGCTGTCCTCGAGCTTTATAGTGTAGCTGCCGTCGCCGTTGAGTGAGCTGTCATTGAAGTCATCAGCAACAACGATATATCCCGTAGCGTAGCGTGCCGGGATTCCAGCCATACGGGCGAGCATTACTCCCGAGGTAGCATAGTGGATACAGTAGCCCTTGTGATTTTCAAGCAGGAAATAGTTGACAAAATCACGGTTCGAGGGAGTTTCGCCCGGTGCAAGGGAGTACTCCGCCATAGAGGCGACCTTATCTCTGAGAGCCTGAAGAAGCAGAATCTTCTCTTCGGCAGTCTCAGCGTCACCGTATTGGCTGAAAACATCAGAGAAAGCCGCGCTGACCGCTTCCATATTCTTGTTGTCGGGAACCTGGAGATAATTTTCATAAACGAAGCTTCTATAGTCGTTTTCGAGGAGGGAGGTCATAAACAGGAGTCCGCTGCTGTAGAATGACTGCTCACCGATCTCGTCCTGAGTGAGAGCACTGCTCACAGTGACTGAATTATCGGCACTCAGGAGACCGTTCTCAGCGCAGTATGCCTGAATCAGCTCTCTTTCGGAGGGATTGGCAATTGAATTAACGTCAAGTACAATATCGGCAGGCTCTTTCAGCAGAGCATTGACTTTCAGCACGTCTACGCCGGTGAATTTGTAGGAATAGCTGCTGCTGTTATCCTTTTTGGTGCTTACAGTCGAGTCGTTAAGATACTCCATGCCGCCGTAATTATTCGTGCCATAGGGAGCGTAGCTCTTGTTTTTCTTTCGCTTTGCCTCGAGCCAGACAGTCATGTCAATATTTTCGGGAGAAGCGCTCTGAGAAAAAACATGCGGAAAGTCCTGAGGAAAAACAGCGTATTCCTTGAAATCGTCAAAGATATCAGCTTTCTTATAAACCGAATCCTTGAGACTCCGCCACTCATTATTGCCGTAAACAGCTCCGGAGTAGCCTTTCAGATAGACAGCGCTGTCATATTTTTTATCGAAGGTTGCAACGAGGTCAGTTACATGCTTGTAGCTTACCTGATCCACATTGCCGAGCTTGTGGCTCTCGTAATTGAAGGTGAATCCGAAAACCTCAGTAATATTGGAGATACTTGCCGAAAGGTCGTCAAAGGTGAACGAGTTGACAGCCTCCTTGACCTCGATTCTTTTCTGATTGAGAATCTCGCTGCGCTTGTAGTCGGTGAGCTTCATGACGGCAAGAGTACCGGCAGTGACAGCTGCAACGGAGAGGATGATCATAAACGCACATTTTTCCGTAACCTTCAGACGCATTTGTCTTTTTGGGAAGAAAAGCTCTCCCTTGCGGACGAAGCCGCCGTTTCCGCCGCAGTATTCGCCGTAGTCGATACTGTTGACCGCAAAGAGTGCAAGCCAGTAGGCGATAGTGAGGATTCCCCAGAAAATCGGGATATTGATGCCGTTATAGAGACCGATCTCGATTATCGGGAAAGTAGCGAGAATTACAATAAGCGGATTAGCCTTATGAATGGTGAATGTGTAGATAACAAGAGCCAGAAGCCAGATGCAGAATACAAAAAACACCGTAATGCAGAAGAACTCCTTATCCGGGTCGAGCGTCTTGTAGTAGAGGATCTCCGTGTGTCTGGAGTCGCAGTAAATGACGTTGTAGACATACTTGAAGCCATTGATTATGGGGTCGATAAATTTGTAGACAGCGGCGGCAAAAACGATGAATGAGCCTCCGACGAACCAGAAGGTCTTTTTTCCTGCGAGAGAAAATGCTATATAAACAGCCGAACATATAACCGCAGCCTTGACGGCGGCAGAGCGGTTATAATTGAAGTCGAACATTTCGAGAAACGACATAATGACAGCCGCAAATCCGATTACAGCGATCAGTATTGCTTCAAGCCGTCTGAAATTAAGCCGTTTGCGTTTAACGGACATGGTAATGCTGTCACAGACAACAATTCCGCTGAAATCCTTACTTGGTTTTTTTTTCATATTGTTTCCTTTTTTGTTACAGTTCTATATCTGTGACCGAGGATGAAATTCTGCCGATAACCACAGGAATCATATTGACCGAAGCATAGGAGCGTCCGATCTTTTCAGCCGACGAGCTGTTTTTGACGACCATAATGATATTTTTGATATCGGAATCAATTTCATCATCAATGAATGAGAGCAGATTTTCGTTATTTTCTGCGGTAATGAATGTAAATGAAGCCCAGCCGCCGCCCCTGTATTCCGAGAAATATGTTTCGGGAAGCTCTGCGTTCAGGTCGTCGCTGATAGAGAGTATCAGCTCAGTGATGACCGAAGCGAGAGTATCAGCCGAGTCGATCAGACGCTCCGTGAACTGACGCTCGGCAGCGCTGTAGTAAATGAGATTGTGGATACGCTCGTTCTCCAGCAGAAACTGCGAGAGTGATACAAAAGCTTCAAGAAGCGTATCATAAATCGGGAGAGTGTACTCAGATTTCTCACAGCAGTGCAGATTGAGGAAAACGGATGTCGGAGAATCGACAGGCAGACTGTACTCCTTAACGATGAACTCATCCTTTTTACTGCTGAGCTTCCAGTGAATGCGGTTAGGCTTGTCGCCGGGAATATACTCACGCAGACCGAAGATCTCCGAGGGGTCGCTGCCCGGCTTATGTTCGGAAAAACTCTGACTCTCATCGTTAAGGCGGTCGGTACTGGTGAGATAAGCTCCGATCTCGTGTCCCTGAGGAAGTATAACAATGTTCTCACAGAGATTTTTTCCCACACGGAACCTGAAGATTCTCAGAGGGTCGAATATCGTGATATATGCGGAGCGTATCTTGATGATTCCGCAGAATTTTGAGCTGAGCTGAAAGGTGAGTCTGTGACTGTTGCGAGCCTGAACGGGGAAGTGAAGCTCAATTGAATTGACCTCATTATTAAAAATGTTATAATATTCGATGAGAGCCTCAGCCTTGCCGACGGGGAATATGCTGCGGTTTGAAACACGCAGCTGAAGGTCGAAAACCTCGTTTTTGGAAACCGTATGCTCTCTGATGGCAAGCTCAGCTGAGAGAAGCTTTTTGGTTATGAAGGTTATTACGAACATAATAAGCGGAAGCGAAGCAATAACGATAAGCAAAACGAGCGAAAAGTCCCAGACGTAGAGTACATAAAAGGCAGCGCAGATAATAATCAGGATTATAAACAGAATTTTATTTATCAGCATTTTTTACCTTCTGTTTGGGAGAATTTTCGGAGCGGGAGTACTCTTGATGATCTCCGAAATAATGTCGGAAGCGGTTTTGTCGGAGAGCTTTGCTTTGGAGTTCAGAATAATTCTGTGCTCAAAAACGTCGTGACAGATAAATACAACGTCATCGGGAATCACATAATCCCTCTCCATCGCAACGGCAATGCCCTTTGAAATCTGCATAAGAGCAAGAGTGCCTCTCGGGCTGATACCGAGCTTGATCATCGGATGATTTCTTGTTGCAGAGGCAAGATTGACGATGTACTCATATATTTTGTCGTCAACATAAACTGAGTCAACAGCCTCTCTCAGCTTGAGAATCGTATCAGCGTCTGCGACAGGATTCACATTTTCAAGCGGATTGGCGCAGTATTTTGATTTGAGGATAGCTACTTCGCCGGCAGGATCAGGATATCCCATGCTGAGCTTGATCATAAAGCGGTCGAGCTGAGACTCGGGGAGGTAGTGAGTGCCTGCACATCCGATGGGATTCTGAGTAGCTATAACCGTATACGGGTCGGGCAGCTTATGAGTTACACCGTCAACAGTGATGCTCTTTTCTTCCATAAGCTCCAACAGAGCTGACTGAGTTTTACTGGAGGTACGGTTGATCTCGTCGGCGAGAAAAAGATTGCAGAAAGCAACTCCCGGACGGAATTCAAAGGTATTCTTGACCTTATTGAATATTGAGAATCCTGTAACATCCGATGGCAGAACATCAGGCGTGAACTGCATTCTGTTATGATTCAGCGAAAGCGCCTTTGAAAATGCAAGAGCAAGAGTAGTTTTGCCTACTCCCGGGATATCCTCGATAAGAATGTGACCTTTGCACAGCATTGCAAGGAAAACCTTGATAATAACGGCGTCCTTGCCGATGACAGCTTTTTTTACTTCCGAAATGATTCGGTTTATCTGAGATGTATAGTATGATGTGTTCATTTTCTACTCCAATCAATTGTTATTATACAAAGATAATTATACCACCGTATTCATAATTTTGCAAGGGAAAAGTAAAATCAGAAATGTGATGTGTAAATTCTTGTTTAGCGGGGCATATTTTCGCAATCCATTGAGGGAGACCCTTTTGAAAAAGGTCCTCCCTCAAACTCCCTCCCTAAAACTTTCAATTAAATTTGCCAGACAGGGGCTTATGCCCCTGTCTGACAAATTTGACTAAAAGTCTTTGGAAAGGGGTCTGGGGAAGAACCTTTCCTCAGAAAGGTTTTCCCCAGTAGGTTACGAGAATACCCCCGCTAAACAACAATTTAACATTACATAAATGTTGGTTTTGGGGATATAATAACATCAAAGGAGCTGAGATTATGAAGATTGATAGAGATAGCTATCCGTTTCCAGAGAAAGATTACTACAGAAAATATGGGCTGCAATATCTGTTTCCTCCTGCGGCTGATACGGATGCGGAGGGAATCGTGCCGTATGAAGCGTTAATTAAGGCAGAGCATGAGATCTGCGGAGAAAAAGACTCATATCAAGGTAGGGAATCTGACATGTAATATGTGTAATATGACTGTATAAGTCCATGAGAATTATGCGAAATAGCCAAAATTAAGCAAAGGACTTTATTTTTTAATTAACGCATGCTATAATATTACCAGTTAAATTGCAGTGCTTTAATCGCACTGCTTACATATTGTGAGGAGTTAGAATGAAGAACGGAATTAAAATGATAGATATCGCCAAAGAGATCGGAGTAAGCGTAGTAACCGTATCGAATGCGCTTGCCGGCAGAGACGGCGTGAGCGACAAGCTCAGACAAAGGATCTGTGATACTGCTGAAAGGATGGGCTACAGACCGTCGAATACAAAGGCAGAGAAAAAGACTGCTTCTCAGATGAAGCCTTCCAAGAGCGTGGGAATTCTTACATCGGAGCGGTTTGTGGGTGACAGAGGAACGTTTTACTGGGAGCTGACAGCGACAATTTCAAACAAGCTCTCGGAAAACAATATCTATACCGTATACGAATGCGTTCCAGCTGCGAGCGAAAGTGAACGTATCATGCCGAAGATGATAACCGAAAAGAAAATTGACGGAATCATCGTAATCGGTCAGATCCGCAGAAGATATATCGAGCTGCTCAGCAAGGTTGAGCTTCCGCTGATTTTCGTGGATTTCTATGATAATCGCTTTAATGTGGATTCGGTAAATTCCGACAGCTACTATGGAGGATATCTTCTGACAGACTATCTGGTGGAAATGGGACACCGTAAAATCGGCTTTTTCGGAAATGTCACTGCAACAAGCAGTATCCACGACCGTTTTCTCGGCTACATAAAATGTATCATGGAGAATAATCTTGAATACCGTCCCGAGTGGACTCTGGATGACCGTGACGAGTACGGAACTCTTTATACAAAAATTAATTTCCCTGAAGAGATGCCGACAGCTTTCGTCTGCAACTGCGACGAAACAGCTTTCAGAGTTATCTCAGCGCTGAAGTCAAAGGGTATCCGTGTTCCCGAGGATATATCAGTTGTCGGCTATGATAACTACACAGTTTCAAATATCTGCATTCCGACAATAACGACTGTGGAGGTCAATATAAATAAGATGGCAGCGGCAGCAGTCGAGATCATCGCAAAAAAACTTGATGACCCCTCCTACACCGAGGGAAGACGAATAATCAGCGGCAGGCTTATAGAGAAAAATTCTGTTCTTGATATAAGAGGAAGCTACGCTGAAATTGATACGATTTAACTGAGGCGGAGATATCGGATATGATTATCAGAAATTTTTTCGGTCACCTTAAAACCGTTGTGAGTCACAGGCATCAGGTTCTTCGCCACTGCATAAAAGCGGGGATTATCTGGAGAGGACTTACGCATGATCTTTCAAAGTTCTCGCCGTCGGAGTTTATCCCCGGAGTAAAATATTTTCAGGGAAGCAGAAGTCCGAATGAAATGGAACGTGAAACCCTTGGTTATTCCAAAGCGTGGATGCACCATAAGGGCAGAAACCGCCATCACTTCGAGTACTGGACGGATTACAGCCCGGTAACCAAAAAACTGGAGCCTGTGAGAATGCCCGATGTTTTCATCTATGAGATGTTCTGCGACAGGGTGGCTGCCTCTAAAATTTACAATAAATCGAGCTACAGCGATGTAATGCCGCTTGAGTATTTCCTTAAAGCAAAGGGCAGACGCATAATTGAACAGGAGACCTCTGACAAACTTGAAATGCTCCTGAGAATGCTTGCCGAAAAGGGCGAGGAAGAGACATTCCGGTATATAAAGAATGAACGGCGCAAAAGTAAAAATAACTCTGAAATATTTTCAAAAAATGCTTGACAAATTTTGTCGGACGTGCTATACTATTTAAGTGTTGTTCAGACAACGCTGTATCCTTGCTCACAGAAAGTGGTGAGCATATTCCAGAAGGAGGTGTGTGAAATGGCAAAGGTATCAGCTAAGTATGAAGTAATGGTTGTTTACAGCCTCAAGAACGGCGAGGAGAGCATGAAGGCTCTCGTTGAGAAGTTCAAGGCTAGAATCGAGAAGCATGCGACCGGCGCTGTTGAGGTCAACGAGGATTGGGGTAAGCGTAAGCTTGCATATCCTATCGAGGACGAGACAGAGGGCTACTATGTAATCTATACATTCGAGTCCCAGCCTGATTATCCCGCAGAGCTTTCAAGACGTCTCAACATTACTGACGGCGTTCTTCGTTCACTCGTTACTGTTATGTAATTGACTCAATTATTCTAAGGAGAAGGTCAGATGATTAATAAGGTTATTTTAATGGGCAGACTTACTGCTGATCCTGAACTCAGACAGACACAAAGCGGTATAGCTTCATGCAGATTTACTGTTGCAATCGACAGAAGATTTGCCGACAAGAATACCGGTGAAAGACAGGCTGATTTTATCAACGTTGTTGCATGGCGTCAGCAGGCTGAGTTCGTTTCAAGATACTTTTCAAAGGGCAGAATGATTATTGTCGAAGGTTCTATCAGAAACAATAATTATACTGATAACAATGGTGTCAAGCACTACGGATATGATGTTGTTGCTGATAACGTTTCATTTGGAGAGTCTAAAGCGTCGGCATCTGCTAATAGTGGTTCTTCATATTCAGCACCGGCTAATAACAATTATAATAACTCAGGTTACTCTGCTCCTCCTCAGCAGCAGGCAGCTCCGCAGCAGCCCGCTCAGAATAATGACAATATGTCATACGGCAGTCTCAGCGATTTCGAGGAAATCCTCAGTGACGGCGATGTTCCGTTTTAACGTTACTTTATATTGATAGGAGGTAAATGTCATGGAGAGAGAAAGAAATTCCCGTCCTTCAAAGAAGCCCCGCAAGAAGGTTTGCATGTTCTGTGCAGACAGAGTGGAGAAAATCGATTACAAGGACCTCGCTAAGCTCAGAAAGTGCATGACTGACAGAGCTAAGATTCTTCCCAGACGTGTAACAGGTACTTGTGCATATCACCAGCGTGAGCTTACAGTTGCAATCAAGAGAGCTAGACACATTGCTCTTCTTCCTTATGTAAGCGAGTAATTTAATAGAATTTAAGGGAGGCTTTAAAACCTCCCTTTAATTTTACCTTTTTGTCCGTACGGCATCTGACGGACAGGCCTGATTATCGGTCGTTCATGCTGACTGCATACTCTTCGTTAGTTCTGAAAAGAAGCGAAATGCACCAGACGGCAGAAATCGCAACAAGAATGTAAAGAGTTCTGCTGATTACAGAGGCAGCGCCTCCGAACATCCAGGCAATAATATCAAGCTGGAAAATTCCGACCAATCCCCAGTTTATTCCTCCGATGATGAGAAGAATAAGAGCAATTTTGTCCCACATATTGAGAACACCTCTTTATTCGGGATTTTGACATAGTTAGGAAATACCATAACAAATGTCCTGAGGTTATTATTACAGAAAAATATCAAACTATTCAATGAATCAGGTGAAAATAATGGAAAATATTCAAAAAATACTGATAATTGCCGCAGCTGCAGCAGTTGTGATCATTATTCTCGGCTTGCGGATATCGAAATATATGAGCAAAGGCAGAAAAGCTGAGCGCAAAGTTGCTAAGGAACTGAAAAAGGCAGGAAAAAAGCGTAAATGCTATCTGATAAACAATGCTTACCTTCCGCTTTATAACGGTACATGCGAGGTTGACCATATCCTGATAGGACCTTTCGGAGTTCTTGTGGTTGAAACAAAGGGAATTTCCGGAACTGTTTCGGGAAATGGTAAAAATCTTACACACAAAATCGGAACTAAAACTCATACCCTCTATAACCCTCAGCTGCAGAACAAAACTCATATTGATAATATAGTTCATCATCTGAGAAAGGCTGGTTACGGCGATATTCCAGTTATGGGAGTAGTCGTATTTTCTGCGGACGATATCAGGCTCGAAACAAATGCCGGAATATATCTCAGCAAGCTCAGAGATCATGTTGCCGGTCTGAAAAATGCCGGATGTCCCGCCAATGACGTTTATAAATATCTTGATTCCATAAGAGTCAGAAATCCTCTGAAAAAGCTTATGCATAATTCCAGAGCCAATGCAAATAAATAAATCGACATTTATTAATTGTAATTTATCGGGGTGTATTTTCGCAACCTTCTGGGGCAAACCTTTCTGAAGAAAGGTTCTGCCTAACCGGCACCCGTACCCTCTGTCTCGCAAGCTCGACATCTCCCTGCCCCGCAGGGAGTCACCCCAGACCCCTTTCCAAAGACTTCAACTCAAATTTTCCAGATAGGG
>JAFTPG010000032.1 GCA_017463375.1 Ruminococcus sp.
AAAAGGGTTCTCCTAACCGTCGCCTGTCCCCTCTGTCAGCTTCGCTGACATCTCCCCACACTGTGGGGAGTCATCCTCAAACTCCTTTCCTAAAACTTTTTAGTTTTTAATTTCAGCCCCATAGGGTACACATTAGAAAAAATACTTGATTTTTCAGTTGTTCTTGATGTGTACCCTATGGGGCTGAAATTAAGATTGAAAGTCTTTGGAAGGGGGTACGGGGTGACTCCCTGCGGGGCAGGGAGATGTCGAGCTTGCGAGACAGAGGGTACGGGTGCCGGTTAGGCAGAACCTTTCTTCAGAAAGGTTTCCCCCGATTAATACATATAATACTTCTGTACGAGCAGTCGTCTTACGGCTGCCCTTTTTCTGCCATAAACATCATATTGTGGGGTAGGGATCTCTTGATTTTCCGCTGCTGACATTCGGGGAAAGAGCAGCAGTTCTGCACACGGCTTCGGAGGCTTGTACAGCCATGATAAAGTCGATAGTGAAATCAAATTTATCGCATTCACGATACTCCGCAAGAACAGCGTTCAGTGAGGAGCTTCCGGTAAGCTCCGTACATTTTTCTGAGAGTGCGGGATAATTCCGGTAAACGAATTTATCCATTCTGCGCTCGTAACGAAGATGCTCCCGAAGGTTCCCGACTTTTCCGTCAATATGCACCGAGCAGCAGAAATCGCTTGCGTAATGGGAAATTTTACCAAGCTCCGCAAAAGCGATGAGGGAGGATTTCCCCGAGAGCTTCCTGAGCTTAGTGAAAACGTAGTATCCGGAGCTGACAAAAAAGTGCGGACGGAAGATCTGCGAGAATGAAAGGTCGGGGATAAGCGAGCCGATGCAGAATGAAAGCTGCTTCATACTGTTCAGACCGCAGCGGCGTGCGGCAGTTCTGGCAATAAGATAATGGGTTCGTAATTTCATAGCATTTTCTCCTCTTGTGTTACATCAACATCGGATATTTTCTGCAAAATTCCGAAAAGTATTCGTGAATCGGAATTCTGCGTTCATTATAGTATATCAGCGTGAACACATTATAATGTATCTGAGAAAATATGAGGAGAATAAATGATAAGCTGTATCTGCATGCTCCTTTGTATCAGGATTTTTGTATCATCAGATAAATTTTTGCATATAATAAAGTATACCATATCACGGCGTGCCGTATGCCGTAAAGCGGCTTGGAGACTACTTATGTGCGGAATTGCAGGAGCAGTCAGCTTTATCAATGACATGCGTGAGGACATGAAAGCGTACGAGCTGATGCAGAAATCTCTGCTCAGGAGAGGTCCCGATCAGCGAGGGATCGTACTTAAACGTGAAGCTGCACTGATACACACGCGGCTCGCCGTAATTGATATCTCGGGCGGCCGTCAGCCTATGACATTCACTGACGGCGAATATGAATATACTATAGTATATAATGGTGAGCTTTACAATACTGATGAGATACGCCGGGAGCTTGAGGAGGATTTTGAGTTTTCCACACGCTCCGACACCGAGGTCGTGCTCAGGAGCTATGTAAAATGGGGAGCAGACTGCGTTGATAAATTCAACGGAATCTTTGCCTTTGCGGTCTATGACGAACGGGAACGCAGACTCTTTCTTGCCCGTGACAGGATCGGAGTCAAGCCGCTGTTCTATTATAAAAGTAAGGATACGCTTATTTTTGCGTCAGAGATACCTGCGCTTCTGGAGCATCCTGACGTTCCGCACGAAATTGATGCGGACTCGGCAGCGGAGCTGATACTTATGGCTCCGGGAAGAACTCCCGGCTGCGGAGTGATCAGAGGAATCGAGGAAGTCAAGCCGGGCTGGTGCGGATTCTATACGACCGAGGGACTCAAACTCCGTGAATACTGGAGACTGAAAGCATATGAGCTGAACGAAACCTTTGAGCAGACAGCCGAGCACGTCCGTGAGCTTGTACTTGACTCGATCAGGCGGCAGCTTGTTTCGGATGTTCCTGTGTGTACGTTTTTGTCGGGAGGTCTTGACTCAAGCCTGATCTCCTCTGTGGCAAGCTCCGAGCTGAAAAAGCAGGGAAAAACTCTCGATACATTCTCGGTTGACTACCTTGACAACAGCAAATATTTTCAGAAAAGCCATTTCCAGCCTAACAGCGACCCCGAATATATTCAGTGCATGGCGGAATATCTTGGCTCGAACCATCATTGGACGGTGATCGACACTCCCGAGCTTGTCGAAGCTCTTGACGAAGCCGTCGAAGCAAGAGGACTCCCCGGAATGGCGGACGTGGACGCATCGCTGCTGCTGTTCTGCCGTGAGATAAAGAAATACGGCACGGTGGCTCTCTCAGGCGAGTGCGCCGACGAGCTTTTCGGAGGCTATCCGTGGTACAGGGATAAGGACATCCGCATGACGGACGGCTTCCCGTGGGCGCAGAGCACGGCTTATCGGAAGAGATTCCTCTGTGACGAATATGCGTCAAGGATAGATGCAGATGAATACGTCTACAGCGCCTACAGAAAGACAGCCGACTATGCGATGAAGCTCCCGGGGGATTGCGAAACGGAGTCCCGAATGAAGGAGATGACGCAGCTGAACTTTCACTGGTTCATGCAGACGCTCCTCGACCGCAAGGACAGAATGAGCATGTACAGCGGACTCGAAGTGCGTGTGCCGTTCTGCGATTACCGCATAGCGGAGTACCTTTATAATGTGAAGTGGGAGTACAAGGACTATCAGGGCAGGGAAAAAGGTCTGCTCCGTGAGGCAATGAAAGACTGGCTGCCCGAAAAGGTTCTTCACAGAAAGAAAAGTCCCTACCCGAAAACCCACAATCCGAATTACCTTAATGCTGTCACGGAGAAGCTCAGGGGGATTCTCGAAAACGGAGGAGGTACTCTCACGGAGCTTGTCAAGCGTGAGGAGCTTGAAAAACTCCTGCGCCATGAGGAGCATGTTCAGTGGTACGGTCAGCTTATGAACCTGCCCCAGACGATAGCGTTTTTTATACAGCTGAATTATTGGTTGGAGAGGTATAAAATCAGGTTGGTGTGAGTCATTGCGCAGGGAGAGATCTCTGCGCTTTTCTATTGTTTGTACAAAATCGCCAAAAAACCTCAAAAAAACCTCCATTTCTTTTAGTTGACAAACTCGTAAAACCGTGCTATAATAAAAAAGCTGTCGAGGACAAGCGATGAAGAGAAGAGAGAAATTCTTTCAAGAAGAAGGATTTGGCTTTGGGAAAAGCGGGTTGATATTAAATCCTTTGGGAAGAGAAAAAGTTTTCTGAAAAAACTTCAAA
>JAFTPG010000108.1 GCA_017463375.1 Ruminococcus sp.
AAATTTAAATAAAAGTTTTAGGGAGGGAGTTTGAGGGTGACTCCCCACAGTGTGGGGAGATGTCCGAAGGACAGAGGGGACTCGCGCCAGTAAGGCGGACCCTTTTTCAAAAGGGTCTCCCTCAATAGGTTACGAAGATACCTCCGCAAACACCAATTTATACTGAATTTGGAAAAATACTATTTTTCATTGACAATGATTCCGTTACATGATATAATTATTCTTGTTATAACCGCAGGACTGCAGCTGCGAAAAGTATTTGCAGATTCCTGTCAGCCCGATAAATTTTAAGAAAGGAGAAGCTTGCCATGAGCGATAAAATTATGGATCCTGAATTTAAGATAAGAGAGGTTGCTCAGCGAATTAGAGCCGTGCGTGAATCAGTAGGCTTTACTCCTGAAGAGATGGCTGGTAAAACTGACATTACTCTTGATGAGTATCTTGCTTATGAAAGCGGCAACAAGGATTTCAGCTTTACTTTTATCTATAAATTCGCCGATGCCTGCAATGTTGAGATTACCGACCTTATGGAAGGCGTAAGCCCCAGTCTCAGCAGCTATGACCTTACGAAAAAAGGCACAGGTACTCCGATTATCCGCCGCAAAGGCTTCAATTACGAGCGTCTTGCTCCCAAATTCAAAAATAAAATTGCCGAACCGTTTCTCGTAACTATTCCTTATATTGAGGAGGAAAAACGTGTACCTCATCTGAACACTCATAAGGGTCAGGAGCTTGATATAGTTATCAGCGGAACACTTATGGTTCAGATCGGAAACAATGTAGAGGAGCTTCACGAAGGCGACAGTATCTACTACAACAGCGGCGAGGAGCACGATGTCTGGGCAGGCGGAGGTCAGGAATGTAAGATCTACGCTATCGTACTTGACACCAATCCTGTTAAAACTGAGGAGATTACGCCTATTGAGCTTCCGGTTGTCACCAACTTTGAGCTTGCAGGTATCGAAAATCCGATTTCCGACAAATATGTCAAGGTTACTACCGACAGCAGCGGCAATATGACTAATATCGAGTACTTCAACGAGGAGGAGTTCAACTTCGCTTTCGATATCGTTGACGGACTTGCTGAAAAATGTCCCGACAAGACTGCCATGATTCACGTTGCCGATGACTTCGAGGAGCATCGCTTTACCTTTGCTGATATCAGGAAGTACTCCAATATGACTGCGAACTACTTCAAGTCTCTCGGAATCAAGAAGGGCGACAAGGTTATGCTCGTCCTCAAGAGACATTATCAGTTCTGGTTCTCTATCCTTGCTCTCCATAAGCTCGGAGCTATCGTTATTCCGGCTACAAATCTGCTTGTTGAAAAGGACTTCACTTACCGCTATGAGGCTGCCGGAGTTTCCGCAATCGTCTGCACAGGCGACGGAGATGTTGCTCATCAGGCTGAGCTTGCTGCTGATAAGCTTGAGACTCCTATCCTCAAGATCATGGCTCATGGCGAGCGCGAGGGCTGGCATTCCTTCGATAAGGAAATGTATGAGTGCAGCGATGTTTTTGAGCTTGCTTCAAGAGAGGACAGCGCTTACGGTTCAGAGCCGATGCTCATGTACTTTACTTCCGGTACAACCGGCTATCCGAAAATCGCTACTCATAACCATAAGTATCCGCTTGGTCACTTCATTACGGCACGCTACTGGCACAATGTTGACCCGAACGGCATCCATCTGACAATTTCTGATACAGGCTGGGGCAAGGCTCTCTGGGGCAAGCTCTATGGTCAGTGGATGAGCGAGACTTGCCTCTTCGTTTATGACTTTGAGAAATTCGACGCCAACAAGATTCTCCCGATGTTCGCTAAGTACAATATCACTACATTCTGCGCTCCTCCGACTATGTACCGTTTCTTCATCAAGGAAGATCTTTCAAAGTTCGACCTCAGCTCTATCAAGTACGCTACTGTTGCAGGAGAGGCTCTCAATCCCGAGGTTTATAACCAGTTCCTCAAGGCTACGGGAGTCAAGCTCATGGAGGGCTTCGGTCAGACTGAAACTACTCTCGTTCTCGGAAACTTTGTTGGAATGTCCGCTAAGCCCGGTTCTATGGGAATTCCCAGCATTCTGTATGATGTAGATATTCTTCTCCCCGACGGAACAAGCGCTAAGACAGGCGAAACAGGCGAGATCTGTATCCGCACAGACAAAAAGACTCCCTGCGGTCTGTTTATGGGCTACTACGGAGACGAGGAGAAAACAAATGCTGCATGGCATGACGGCGTTTACCATACAGGTGACACCGCTTGGCGCGACGAGGACGGCTACTTCTGGTATGTCGGCCGTGTGGACGACCTCATCAAGTCCTCGGGCTACCGAATCGGACCGTTCGAGATCGAAAGCGTTATCATGGAGCTTCCTTATGTTCTTGAGTGCGCTGTTACAGCTGCTCCCGACGAGATCAGAGGTCAGGTTGTAAAGGCTACGATCGTTCTCACAAAGGGAACTGTCGGCACGGACGAGCTTAAAAAGGAGATCCAGCAGTATGTCAAGAAGCACACTGCTCCCTATAAGTATCCCAGAATCGTTGAATTCAGAGACGAGCTTCCAAAGACTATCAGCGGTAAGATCCGCAGAGTAGAGCTCAAGGAAAGTTAAATATGTGAAAAACGTCGCAGAATAGGCATTTTTCAGCCCCCTGCGGCGCTTTTTCTTTGTTGATTTCGCAGAATTTATTTGTGAAAAATTACTAAAAACATGCCGATTCCCTTTAAAATTCTCTGCTTATGTGATATAATATATACATAAACATTACGGAGGTGATCGGCTTGAAAGTTCATCCAATCATAAATAAAATATCACAGAAAGTCCTGTCAGTTCTGGTAGCTCTCGCTTCTGTGCTGGCATCTTTTTACGGTACCCCGGCTCATGCCGAGGACCTCTACGTCCCGGATTATCAGGCTATGGCGGAGGAAATCGTTATCCTTGTTAACGAAGCCCGCGCCGAAAACGGTCTGAATCCTGTTTATATGGTTCCCGTACTCAACGAGGCAGGTCTTGTGCGGGCTATGGAAACTGCCGGATATTTCAGTCATAAACGTCCGGATAACTCGTCGTTTGCTACAGTATTTGACGAATATCAGATCAGCTATAAGGCTGCTGCTGAGAATATCGCTGCCGGAAGCTCAACTGCGGAGGAAACCTTTAACCAGTGGAAAAATTCTCCGAATCACTGGAAAACGATCCTCAATGAGAGCTATACTCATATGGGCGTCGGAGTCTATTACGATCCCGACTCTGACTACTGGTGGTACTGGGAACAGCTTTTTATTGCTTCTGATGAAGTGTTCGAGGGTCAGACTCTCCCCGAACGCTATAAGGTGGTTCCTGCTGGATTCGGCGATATCGACGGCGACGGAGTTATAACCTCACTGGATTATACTCTTTTGTTGAAATTAATACAAAAAAAGGTCGTTCTCAACGATCTGCAGATCGAAAGTGCGGATTGTATGAGAGACGGAGCTGTCACTATTGCGGATGCTATAGTACTTAAAAAATATCTCCTTCATTTCTATGACGATTTACCAAGATATCCGTAATTTCTGAAGTGCTCCGAAATTTATTTTAAGGAGTAGTTGGAAATGCACTTTATAAAAAAAATCATATCATCTCTCGCCGTATGCGCCGTTGTGGCGGTTTCGGCTCCTTTGGCGGGCGGAAGCTCTCTTAATGCCGGAGCTGCTGAAACCTACATTTCGCAGTGCAGGGAGATGATTGAGCTTATCAACAACTATCGTGCCCAGAACGGTCAGAAGCCGCTGAAGCTGTACATTACAGGCTGCGACGCCGCAATGGCTCGTTCTCAGGAGATCGTTTCGGTGTTCTCTCATACACGTCCCGACGGTTCGGGCTTTTATACTATCCTCGAGGATTATAACATCAGCTACTCGGTTGCCGGAGAAAATATAGCTTCCGGCTTCGACAGCGTTGAGAGCGTTATGGGCGCCTGGATGAATTCCTCGGGACATCGTGCAAACATTCTTTCATCAAATTACGATTACATCGGTATCGGAATAAATGACGGCTGCTGGAGTCAGATTTTCCTCAGGATGCCTGCCGCAAGCTCTGCTAAGGGAGATGTAAATAACGACAAGGTTATCAACGCTATCGACGCTTCGGGAGTCCTCCAGTATTACGCCTATCAGGCTACCGCCGCATGGTTTGAGCAGACCGACAGCTTTATAAGATCCGCTGATGTTGATTCAAACGGAGTCATCAACGCTATAGACGCTTCGGGCATTCTGAAATACTATGCGGAAAGCTCGACGGGAAAGACTCCCTCGTTCTAGAGTGTGTTGACACTAAACAGTTAATTCTGAGAATTCCTTCTTTCTAAATATAAACAAAACGGACGGGCATTGCCTGCCCCTGCAATTAGTTTTCATGCAGGAGCAAGCAGTGTCCGTCCGTTTTATATTTATCAAAGAATACGTTCCATAGCCTGTCTCAGCTGAGGAGCATTTCCGCCGTTTGCACCGTACATGCGGCAGTATTTCTCGGCGTTTTCGTCGTCGCCGAGCATTTTGTACGCAAGAGCAGCCGCACTCATCGCCTGATGAAGCTTGGAATTAAGCTTAATCGCTTTCAGCGCATTTTCCAGCGCAGGCTTAGGTTCTCCACAGCGAATGTAATGGGATGCAATATTATTGTAAGCATAGGCGTTGTCGGGATTATGTACAATCGATTCACGATAGGCACGGAAAGCATCGTCAGCTTTTCCCATTCCCTGATAGAGCAGTCCCAGATTAGACCATGCCGAAGCGTTGGAGACATCGTGTACAAGCAGCTCTTCATAAACTGCAGCAGCAGCTTCCGGACGTTTAAGAGCCTCCAGACAGAGAGCACGGAACATCAGTACTGCCGAAAAATCATCGGAGGAAACGCAGTCCTTTTCAAGCTTGCAGAGATTTTCCTCAGCCTTTTTGAATTCGTCGCCGTTGAACTGTGAAATTGCCGACATGAGCTTCTTATAGCTTCTGCGGTCATTTTTAAATGCGTCCTTGAGGATATCCCTGTACTTTTCCTCGTAGAGCTTGTAGTCAAAGACTGAGCGTTTTCTGCGGATTCCGAGAACGGCAAGCAGATACACCAGAAATAAAGAGCCTGCCTTTGCAAGCATCCTGATATCACGTTCCTCAGCAAAAAAGAGCTGCCACACGATGATAGCTGCCGTACCGGCGATGATTAGTATGTTGAGTGCAAAAACTATTTTATGTCTCATTTTTAGTCTCCCTTGCGAGCTTGCTGTAGATACAGCCGCAGTAATCCTGACGGTAGAGGTCATACTTCCTCGACAGCTCGATTGAGCGCTTATAGCCCTCATGCTTTTTGAAGTCGGAGAATAGATAGCTTACTCCGCATTTCTCCTGAACCTGCGCTCCGAATTCGTTAATGAATTCGCAGTCCTTATGCGGACTTATGGTCAGAGTTGTCGTGAAGCAGTCATAATTCAGCTCCGCCGCCTTAGCTCCCGCCATTTCCAGACGGTATCCGATGCACTTTCTGCACCGTTCTCCGCGTTCAGGGAGATTTTCCAGTCCCTTTGCAAGCTCGTAGAAGGGCTGAGGATCGTATGCCTCCTCAATAATTTTCACATCGAGTCCCATTTCACGGACAAGCCTTTTCAGCTCGCTGCTGCGGTAGTTATACTCCTCCTCGGGAGCAATGTTCGGGTTGCAGAAATAGAGTGTGATCTCAAACCGCTCATGCAGGAACTCCAGTACATGACTGCTGCACGGAGCGCAGCACGCATGGAGCAAAAGCGATGGTTTTTCGCCGTTTTTTTCAAGCTCCGCAAGCTTTTTATCGAGCATCAGCCCGTAATTGATCTTCGACATTATTTATCCTCAAGAGCTTTGAGAGCCTTCAGCTCGTCACGGTTGACCCTGATTTCAACGTCCTTGAGAAGCTTCACTTCACTGCGGTCGAGAGTTACCGGAACCTCGGATTTCTCGGTCTTGACGCGGAGCTTTCCCGTAATGAGGTTAGCGTCCTCGACCTTACCCTTTTCGCCGTCGGGAGTAACAACGATAGCTCCTACCTTGGGAGTGATTTTCAGCAGAGCCTCATAAGCGTTCTGCTCATTTTTGAGGCAGCACATAAGACGTCCGCATGTACCTGAAATCTTTGTGGGATTGAGAGAAAGACCCTGTTCCTTAGCCATTTTAATTGAAACAGGCTGAAACTCTCCCATATATCCCTTACAGCAGAATTCTCTTCCGCAGATTCCCAGACCGCCGAGGATCTTTGCCTCGTCACGGACGCCGATCTGGCGGAGCTCGATACGGGTTCTGAATACAGCAGCGAGATCCTTTACCAGCTCACGGAAGTCCACACGGTTTTCGGCGGTGAAATAGAAGAGCATCTTATTATTGTCGAAGGTGCACTCAACGTCCACGAGGTTCATTTTCAGCTTGCGGAAAGCAATTTTCTCCTCGCATACCTTGAAGGCTTCCTTTTCCTTCTGCTTATTTTTTTCAACGATCCTGAGGTCGTTTGCGTCCGCAAGCCTGATGATAGGCTTCAGCGGAGCAGTGATCTCGTTATTCTCGATCTGACGGTTGGCGATAACGACCTCGCCGCACTCTACTCCTCGTACGGTCTCAACGATAGCTCTGTCGCCGACCTTTGCCTGAATTTTTCCGGGGGAGAAGTAGTATATTTTTCCCACGCTTTTAAAGCGGATTCCAACAATTTCTTTCATTATAACTCCTTTATAGACAGCTCATGATCTCGCCGCACAGAGCCGCAAGTACAAGAGGAATATTCACATTGCACTCAATTGTATTCCACGCATTTTCGATAAAGCGATGGATTCTTGCAGCCTGATGCACTGTCAGCATAGACGACAGCCTTACAGCTCCGTCACGCCAGCATCCGATCGTCTGAGCATTATTATCCTTTGTAAGCACTGCTGCATCCCGTATAAGCTTATCCAGCAGCGAGAGAGTATTTCTCACATCGTCACGTTCTCTGCCGAGGCTGAAAAAAAGCGTATTAAGAGCATACTCATCCTTTTTTATTATACTATCAGTTATGCTTTTTGTCAAATCCACGGTCTGCCTGAGCTTCTCATCGGTGAGATAGTCGAGGCATCTTCCGATATTCCCGTGAAAGCACTCCACAGCACGGGAGATTTCAGGCTCTGAGAATCCGTTTTCCGCAAGAGCCGAGCGTGTTTCCTCCTCATTGCAGAGAGCTGTTCCGAAGCAGATGCAGCGTGAAATAATAGTTGGCAGGAAGTTGGATTTTGACTCCGATGTAAAGATAAAGTAAGCGTAATCGGGCGGCTCCTCGATGATTTTCAGCAGAGTATTCTGAGTTCTCACATCCATATGGTGACAGTCGCGGAAGATATAGATCTTGCGTCCGCTGCTGTTATTGGGTTTGATGAAAGCGTCGCTGCAAACCGAGCGTGCGGTCTCGACAGAATATCCGCCGAGCTTTCCGCTTGTTTCGGGATAGATCACATCGGGATGGAAGCCCTTTTCCGAATTCACACAGGATTTACAGCTTCCGCACGGCTTGCCGTCCGCAGGGTCATCGCAGAGAAGCAGCCTTGTGTAGTACTGCGCCATGAGCTTTCTTCCGCTGCCTTTTTCGCCGTAAAACAGAACCGTATGAGCAGTTCTGCCGCTTTTAACCATACTTGCAAGGGTCGCTTTCAGGTATTCGTTTCCGTAAATATTCTTCATATCAGACCTTTTCAGACTGCTCCTTCCTGAAAAAACAGAGATTATTCACATTCTATTTTATCACATTTACCGTTGAAATTCCATACCTTTTGAAAATATTTATGTGCTCGGGAGTAATAATTTCTCCGCTGACCGCAATCGGGACTGCCGGCGGACAGGGAACCTTGACAGCTCCGCAGATTCTTCCGGCAGAGTTTTCAACATTTATCTCTTCGGATGTTGAAAAAACAGCTTCCCGAATACTGACTGCTTTCTGAGGAACGGGCAGGGAGAATTCTTTTGCGGAAAATTCCTGTTTCTGCGTAACCGCTATTGCTTTTTCAAGAGCCTCTGCAAGCCGGGAGTAATCCTCCGCTCTGTTCATCGGCGACATGAGCAGTATAACAAGCTCGCTGTCGGAGTATTCGCACTCTGCGCCGTTACATCTAAGATTCTCTGCAAGCTCAATACCGTCGTAACCGCTCTGAGCCGCCTTTATCGTAATGTGGAACGGTTCGCCATCTGCGAAAATCAATCTGTCCGAGAAGTGCTCCCTGAACTCACGCAGAAGCATGAGATTTTCTGCGATATCCCGATGTATATTCTCGCTGATATATTTATTGCACAAATCCAGCGACATCATAATGAGATACGACGGGCTTGTTGATGCAAAAAGAGTCATGGTCTGCTTGAGACGGCTTGCATATTCCGCATCAGAGGTGTGGAGCATTGCAGCTCCCGTAAGAGCAGCGAGCATCTTATGTGCCGAATCGCAGCACATATCAGCTCCGAGAGCGATCGGGTGACGGTTCTCGCTGAAGAAAGCGAGATGCGCTCCGTGTGCATTATCCACAAGGAGCTTTGCTCCGTGACGGCGGCAAAGCTCTGAGAGAGCTGCAATATCCGCCGTTTTTCCCGTATAATCGGGAGAGGTCACATAAAGACAGCCTCTGCCGCTGCATTCCGACAGAGCCTGTTCCGCTTCGTCGATATTGATCTCGCCCGAGAGGATACCTCCCGAATATTCCGGAATCAGCCATTCAACGTCGATTCCCAGCAGGGCGGCTGCATTGAGAAAGGCGCGGTGAACGTTTCTTACTGCGAAGATCTTCCGACCGTCCTGCTTCATAAGAGCAAGCATTGTCTGGATACACAGCGTCGAGCCGCCTGCTGAGTAAACTGTTGCGGCAGTATTGTAGAGTGATGACATATTGCGTTCGCTTTCAGCAATGATTCCATCGGCTTCAAAAAGGCTGTCCGCACCGCAGATCTCGGTCAGATCGAGCCTGAACATTTCGTTCAGCTCGTTTACTGGTGACAGCCCTTTATGTCCGGGCATATGACAGCGGAGAGTTCCGCTTTCTGCATAATTTATAAGATAATCGTAAATCGGCGTATTCAAAGGAGTTCCTCCTATCTCATGTAGTACCGCATATAGCGGAGAATAGTCAGTCTTGCACGTTTCAGAATCGCAGAGACTGCCTGATGAGTAATTCCGAAGCGGTGAGCTATAGCAACTACATCAATTTCCTTAAAATAGTATAGCATAATTATTTCCTTTTGTCTTGCAGTAAGCTCATTATTTATCACATTTAACATGACCCTCCTGAGCTTTCCGGAATAATCGTCAGAATCATTGCCGCCGCTGTCATCACGGAGTATGGAACGTATCTCTTCGTCAGCCTCACCTGAGAAGGAATCTTTATACGGCTTTCTTCTTGACACGTTCCTCAACCCTCCTCATATACGATTCGAGATATTCGATAGTTTCCTTTGTCTGGCGGTGCTCGGTGTAGAGAAGCTGAATTCTTCTCACAAGGTCAAGCTCCTCGATTTCGAGTGTATTTCCTTTTTTTCTGAGAGTATTCATCTGTTCAGTGAGTTCACAGATCCTCTGCCGCAGCAATTCACAGCCGTTTACATATCCTTTAATGAGTTCCTTCATGTTATCCTCCTTTTGACGAACCAGAGTTATTTACGTCTGACTTTCAGAACGGGGTCTGAAAAAATGGTTGCACGAACGTTTGTTCTATTCCTCGGATTTTATTATAAAACAAACGTTCGCAATTGTCAAGGGGTTGTTCTATTATTTTTTTGTTTTGACAAATGGCTGCGATTGGAACTTCCATTAAATTCCGATGCAAATTTCTCCGGTATTATTGACATAAAACGTGAAATCCGTTATAATTATTCTCAAACGGTCATTTTCGGGCAGATCTGCTCCGATACGCATTTTTCTATACATAACAAAGAAAATCCCCGTTCGCCGCAAGAAGGATTTTCCCGACCGTTCAGTCAATACAGCGGCAGAATGGAGATTTTTATGAAAAAAGCTTTATCTATCCTTCTTTCGGCAGCTCTCGGAATTTCGGCAATGTCCGCTTCCGTTTATGCCGAGAGCAATGTTTCCGCTCAGAGCAGCAGTGCTCCTCTTGTGCTCTTCGGAGACAGCATCACTGAGGGCTATGGTCTGTCCTCGTCGGAATATAATTACGGTGAAATCTGTGCTGACTACCTTGGCTGGGAATCCGTAAACTACGCAGTCAGCGGAGACAGAACTGCTGACCTGTATACGCTCCTCACTGAGGATGCAGCTGCTGCTCAGTCTGCTGCAAACGCTGAGGTTATCGTAATCTCTATCGGAGGAAACGATGTCATGTGCGGCTTTATGAAGTACGTTCTTGAATATGCTGCCGGAAAAGACCTCCTCGTTGAAGGCAAAACTGCTGCGGATATCCCCGAATACCCTACAGCTTCCGATCTTGAAGTGCTCCTCGACCAGACTAAGCTCGAGACATATCTCACAACTAATATGTCTGAAGCTTCCGCCTTTGCAAGTGGACTCAAAAAGGCTCTCGTAGGCACATCAAGCGATCCGACCGGCTGCGTTCAGACAGAAGCTGTTCCGACAACGATTCAGATCATTGAGAAGCTTACAGCTCTCAACCCTGACGCAGATATTATCCTCCAGACAGTTTACCAGCCGATTCAGTTCTCTCAGGAATACTGGAATTCCAAGTTCGGCACAGGCGCAGCATACGAGAATATGGCTTTCGCTACAAATCTTATAAGAAATATTTTCGTGCAGACTATGGATACCTACAGCGAGGAGCTGTATGCTCTCGTTGATTCTCACGGAATCAAAATTGCCGATGTTTACGCTGAATTTACCTCTGTTGAAAAGCAGTCCAAGACAGAGCAGGGCTATGCTTACTACTTCACAAACCTCCAGACCTCGGGCGATTCAAGAGATATCCACCCCAATCAGAAGGGTCATCTTGCTATCGCAGCTGCTGTTATCGAGCAGATAGGCGAGCTCCACGATACATACAGCACCGACCTTATCAGAACTCTCTACGATAACCTCGAGGATAAGGCTGAGTACCCCACATTGGCTCTTGAGACCTATAATCTCGTTATCGGCAGTGATATTCCGATTGCAACAACTACCACTACTTCTACTACCACCACCACCTCTACAACTACCGTAACAACAACTACTACCACTTCAACTACAACTACTACTTCGACTACTACTACCACTGCTGCCACAACAACCTCGACAACTGCTTCAACATCAACTACAACTGCAACTTCTTCAACAAGCACTTCTGCTTCCACTTCAACCACTACAACAACTACTACAGATGTCACAACTACCACAACTGCGGTTACAACTACAACAACTTCTGCAACTACTACAATTTCTCCCTACTATGATTTTGAATTGACATATGATAATAATCACCTTACAGTGTATCCCGGAGAGACAGCAGAGCTTCCGCTGTACAATGAAGGAGAAGGAAAGTTTACAAGCTGGAAATCCGGAGAAGTTCCGGAAGGAGTATCCGTTCAGCTGATCAATGTCGATGACGGATTAAATTATACTTTGGAAATAACTGCTGATTATAGCGCACAGCCCGGAAATTATTCGCTGAATCTGAGATTCTATAACAGATACAAGTCACAGGAAATTGCAGTAACTCTTGAAATTTTAGTTCCTGAAACAACTACAACAACTACTACAACTACTGCTTCCGAAACAACCACAACTACAACGACAACTACAGATGTACAGGATCCCGACATCCCCGGAGCACTTCCGCTCGGCGATGTTAACAACGACGGAGCAGTTAACGCTCTTGACGCTTCTGAGGTTCTCACAGCATACGCTTCAAATGCTACAGGAAACGGACTCGGACTCACTGATGAGCAGGCAGAGGCTGCCGATGTAAACAAGGACGGTAAGGTTGACGCTCTCGACGCTTCCGATATCCTCGGATACTATGCTTATATCGCTACAGGCGGAACAGGCTCTATCGAGGAGTTCATGAAAAAGGAAGATTGATTTTTTACGGAATATCTCAGATAAGATAAGACAGAGAGTTTTCGGTCCAGTCTTTTTCAAAAGACCGGCGGACTCCGAAGCCAATCTGTAGGGGCGGATATCATCCGCCCGAAAGCAAAAGAAAGGGACGCCCTGCAT
>JAFTPG010000109.1 GCA_017463375.1 Ruminococcus sp.
TTGTCGTAGATCTTTGCGTCATTGAGACTTCCGGCAATGCAGTACATAACGAATTCCATGAGGGCGGGAACAACAGGCTCACAGCCCTCGGAGATAAGGAAGTCCTCGAGGTGGTTGTTGGCAAGGGGCGAATATTTAACATAGATTTCGCCCACGATTCCGACGCGGATCTTCTTTTCACTGCTTCTCTTTACAGCGGCAAAGTCGTGGAGGATCTGCCTGTACAGCTTTTTTGTTTTCAGATATTCCCTGCTGCCGCTCTTGAAGATGGCTCCGAGCTTATTCTGCCATTTTACGAGGATCTTTTCGGAGTCTCCTGCATTTACCTCATAAGCCCTGCACTGGTTATGGCAGGACATGAGCAGATCGCCGTAGAGCACCGCAAAGAGCATTTTCAGGAACATTCCTGCGGTAATTTTAAAAGCGCTGTCTTTTTCAAGACCGCTGAAATTCAGTGAAACAACGGGAATCTGAGGGAAATTTTTTGCAACGCATTTTCTGAGCATATGGATATAGTTTGAAGCACGGCAGCCTCCGCCCGTCTGGGTTATAAGGAGAGCCGTCTTGTCAACATCATATTTGTCGCTTTTAAGAGCGTCCATGAACTGTCCGATAACGAGCAGAGCGGGATAGCAGGCATCGTTGTGGACATTTTTGAGTCCCTCATCGACAACAGCTCTGGAGTCATTCTGAAGAAGCTCCATTTTATAGCCCTTCGCCTCAAAGATGCTGATGAGCAGTTTAAAGTGAACGGGAAGCATATCCGGAACGAGGATGGTGTGGGTTTTAATCATATCCTCGGTAAATTTAGCGTGTTCAGGCATAAAAATTCCTCCGTTTCTTATAATTATTGCGCCGAAAAAATATAAAGTTTTCGCTCAAGCCTTTTTCAAAAGGCTTGCGGATTCCAAAGGCAGCGCCTTTGGTCGCTCTCCGCAGAGAGCGAAACTCTCTTTCCGCAGGGCGCTCTGCAAGGGGTGAATTCCAAAACAGTCCGGTGGACTGTTTTGGGAGAGGGGACGCTCTGCAAGAGAGAGCGTCCCCTGACTAAGGCGGTATTACATTCTTAAATTCAACGAAAGCAGACCGTCCGCTCAGCATCGCTCCGCTCGCAGGGAGCTGCTTTGAGCTGGCGCATCGACCGCAGGTCGATACGAGGCTCCTCGCCTCGTGCTCTCGCTCCGCTTTTTGAGAAAAAGCGGAGACCAAAAACTTTCGCATTGCCTGCGGCGCATTATTTATTTCTTTTTCATTGCCGCAACCAGACTTCTCAGTCTAATTTTCGCCGCACCGAGATTGTTTATCTCGTCAATTTTAAGCTGAGTATAGAGCTTTCCCTTGGATTCAAGAAGCTCTCTCACCTCGTCGGTAGTAACAGCGTCGATTCCGCAGCCGAACGATACAAGCTGAATAAGCTGCATATCGGGCTGAGAAGCAACATACTCCGCTGCACGGTAAAGACGTGCATGATATGTCCACTGGTTGAGGACTCCAAGCTTGGGAGTATTCGCAAGATGAGCCACGCTGTCCTCGGTGATGACAGCCATTCCGAGACTTGTAATGAGCTTGTGGATACCGTGGTTAATCTCCTTGTCGATGTGGTACGGTCTGCCTGCGAGAACGATGATATTGCGTCCCTCGGCTCTTGCCTGAGAGATGATCTCCTGCGCCTTGGCGGCAGTATCATTGCGGAATTTCTCCATAGCCGCAAAAGCCTTTTCCACAGCGGCAGGAATCTTACCCTTGATATTGTATTTTTTCAGGCATTCCGAGAGAACCCTGATAACGTTCTTGCGGACATTCAGATCCATATACGGATGCATGAAATTGGTGCTGTTGAGTCTGGGATTATTGACAACGAGAAGCTCGGGATAATACGCAACAACGGGACAGTTGAAGTGATTATCGCTTCCGCCCTCGTCGATATTGTAGCTCATGCATGGATAGAAGATGAAGTCAACACCCTTGTCGAGGAGGTTTTCAACGTGACCGTGAGCGAGCTTTGCAGGATAGCACACGGTATCCGAGGGGATGGTGTGCTGACCGAGGTAGTACATCTCACGGGAGCTTTCATCGGAGACAACCGTCTCGAAGCCAAGCTCGGTAAAGAGCGTATGCCAGAACGGAAGCTGCTCATAGAAGCTGAGCGTAAGCGGAAGTCCGACCTTGGCGAGAGGTCTTGACGGCTGACCGATTTTCGGGATATTGAGAATGCTGTTGTATTTGTACTCGTAAAGATTGGGAATCGTATTTTTGCCGGCTTTTCCGCTTCCCTTTTCGCAGCGGTTGCCCGAGATGAAGTTTCTGCCCTTACCGAAGCTGATGATATTGAGCTGACAGTTAGCCGTACAGCCTCCGCACTGAGCCGCTTTTGAGGTATAGGAGAAGCTTTCAAGCTCCTCTCTGCCGATGATAGAGGATGCTCCGGAAGAGGTCTCCTTAGCGTAGAGAGCGCAGCCGAAGGCTCCCATAAGACCCGAGATTGCGGGACGTATAACATTGCGTCCGAGTTCCTTTTCAAAAGAGCGCAGAACAGCGTCATTGAGGAACGTTCCGCCCTGAACAACGATATTCTTTCCCAGCTCGTCGGGAGAATTTGCACGGATAACCTTATAGACTGCGTTCTTGATGATTGAGGATGAAAGACCTGCCGATATATCCTCGACGGTAGCGCCGTCTTTCTGAGCCTGCTTGACGGAGCTGTTCATGAAAACGGTGCAGCGTGAGCCGAGGTCAACGGGGTGCTCGGCAAAAAGACCGAGCTGAGAGAACTCCGCAATATCGTAGCCGAGAGCCATTGCAAAGGTCTGGATGAACGAGCCGCAGCCCGACGAGCAAGCCTCGTTGAGCATAATGCTGTCGATGGTGCCGTTCTTGATTTTGAAGCACTTGATATCCTGACCGCCGATATCAATGATGAAGTCAACATCGGGACAGAAATAAGCCGCCGCCTTGAAGTGAGCCACAGTCTCAACTATGCCTGAGTCTATCGAAAGACCTGCCTTAATGAGATCCTCGCCGTAGCCTGTAACGGCTGAGCCTTTTATAGTGATTTTCGGATTCATCTCGGCATAGATTTTTTTCAGCTGAGCCGAAATCTTATCGAGAGGCTGTCCCTGATTCGAGGAATAGTGGCTGTAGAGCATTCTTCCGTCGTCGGTAATGAGCACAAGCTTTGTTGTGGTCGAGCCTGCGTCGATTCCGAGGTAAGCGCCGCCCTCGTATGTATGTATATCCGCATAGCCGAGATCGAATTTCTTGTGACGGTTGATGAACTCGTCGTACTCGGCATGGGAAGCAAAAAGCGGCTCACCCGTGATGATGTTGTCGGAAGCCTTTGCGTTTGTGATTTTATTTATAATGTCGTCGATCGTCATTGAGTCGGAAGCGTTTGCCGCATAGAGCGAGCAGCCATAAGCCACGAAAACAGGAGCTTCGTCGGGGAAAACAGCGTGTTCCTCATCAAGACCGAGAGTCTTTACGAAAGCCCTTTTGAGTCCTTTCAGGAAGAAAAGCGGACCTCCGAGGAAGAGCACCTTGCCCTCGATGGTACGTCCCTGAGCAAGACCCGAAACGGTCTGGTCAACGACTGCCTGAAAGATACTTGCAGCGATATCCTCACGTCTTGCGCCCTGATTGAGCAGCGGCTGAATATCCGATTTAGCGAAAACTCCGCATCTTGAAGCGATCGGGTAAACCTTCTGTGCACGGAGCGAAAGCTCGTCAAGCTGGTCGGCAGTAATTCCGAGGAGAGTAGCCATCTGGTCGATGAAAGCGCCCGTACCTCCTGCACACGAGCCGTTCATACGCTGCTCAACGCCGCCTGTGAGGAAGATAATTTTAGCGTCCTCACCGCCAAGCTCAATAACAGCGTCAGCGTCGGGCTGTTTCTGCTTTACAGCGAGAAATGCAGCGTGAACTTCCTGAACGAACGGGATCTCCGCTGAATTTGCAAGTCCCAAACCTGCCGAGCCAGTGATACAGACATTGAACTCCTCATCGGGATAGTCCGCACGGATGAGCTTGAGCTGGTCGGTAACGGTTTCCTTGACCTTTGAGAAGTGGCGCTGATATTTTGAGTAAATGATATTTCCGTCAGCGTTGGTGATGACGGTTTTAACGGTAGTCGAGCCAACGTCGATACCGAGAGAAAATTTATTTGGCATACTGCAACACCTCGATTTATAGTACCGGAAGCAGTTTTTTGCTCTTTCCGGCAATTAGCATTACCTTATATTATACACCATTTTTTCGGAAAAATAAAGCGTTTTTTATGTTTTTTTAGTGGAAAAGTAAGATATATGAAATTTCCTGACAAATGGAAAAAACGGCGTTGTCCGGACTGATAAATTATATGCGGATCGTCCGCAAAAAGACGGAAATAGCAGGATAAAAAACAAAGGACGAACCAAAGTCCGCCCTGATTTTCGGTATGAAATTAGATAGCAGTTTTTCTTGCACTGCTTTCGGATTCGGCATCCGCATCGGGGAAGCTTACCTTTTCGATATCCGCACCAAGCGCACGGAGCTTACCCTCCATGCAGTCGTAGCCTCGCTCGACATGGAAGATATCCTCGATTTCGGTGATGCCGCTTGCAGCTAGACCTGCGATAATAAGAGCAGCGCCGGCTCTGAGGTCGCATGCCTTTACAGGAGCTCCCATAAGCTTGCCGGTGCCCTCGATAACGGCAACCTTTCCGTCAACGGAGATATCCGCACCCATACGTCTCAGCTCGTCAACATAGCGGAAACGCTGTTCCCATACGCCCTCGGTAACGATGCTTGTACCCTCGGCGAGGGTAAGGAGAGTCGCGATCTGGGGCTGCATATCAGTGGGGAATCCGGGATGAGGAGTAGTCTTGACGCTTGTCTTAACGAGCGGACCGTCTACCCATACTCTTATACTGTCGTCGAACTGCTCAATATTGACGCCGATTTTCTCGAGCTTCTTTGTAATGGACTCGAGGTGCTTCGGAATAACATTTTTCACCAGAACATCGCCCTTTGTAGCCGCAGCGACGATCATGAACGTACCTGCCTCAATCTGGTCGGGGATAACGGAATAGCTGGTGCCGTGGAGATGCTCAACGCCTCTGATCTTGATAACGTCGGTACCTGCGCCCATGATGTTTGCTCCCATTGAGTTGAGGAAGTTAGCGAGGTCAACGATATGAGGTTCTTTTGCGGCATTTTCTATAACAGTGAGTCCCTGAGCCTTTACAGCTGCGAGGATAGCGTTCATGGTAGCTCCGACGGAAACAACGTCGAAGAAGATCTGATTGCCTGTGAGCTTTTCAGCCCTGAGGTCGATCATGCCCTGACTGAGGGTATACTCAGCTCCGAGAGCGGAGAACGCCTTGAGGTGCTGGTCGATTGGTCTGTCGCCGAGAGGACATCCTCCGGGCATAGAAACTCTTGCCTTATTGAATTTTCCGAGGAGTGAACCGAGAAAATAGTATGAAGCACGCATTTTGCGGGCTGTCTCATAAGGCACGCAGCATTTATCAATATTAGTGGGATCTATTCTGTAGGAGTCCTTGCCGAGGCTTGTGACCTCAGCACCCATTTCTTTAAGTATACGCAGGCAGATATTAACGTCGCTGATTGAGGGGACGTTTTCAAGAATACAAGGCTCATCGCACAGAATCACAGCCGGAAGAAGTGCAACAGCCGCATTTTTTGCGCCGCTGATAGTGACCTCGCCTGTAAGACGGCGTCCGCCCTTTATTACGAATTTATCCAAAAAAATTCTCTCCTTAAGCTTCGGGAAAAATTGTTATAGCTGTCTGGCTCCCGAGCACATTCTTTATTTCCGCCGATGCGGAGTTTTACACATATTTATTCCGCAGCGGCGTGCAGGATACACATCGCTGCGGTTATAGTTTTACTGATTACTGATAGTCGGACATATACCAGCGGATATCCTCGCCGTCATACTCGCCGACCTTGACAGATTCCATAATAACGTCCTCAAGAGGCTTGTTTGAAGCTGAATCGGTAGCGACATTCTGAACCTCAAAGATAACATCGAGACCGTCGTAAACCTGACCGAAAATGGTATATCCGCCGTCAAGCCACGGAGTTCCGCCGACAGTAGTATAAATTTCCTTAGCCTCATCGGTGAAAGTTGTTCCGTAGTAAGCAGCCATCTGCTCGAGAGTAGCGTCGTCATAAACTGTACCTGTAACGATATAGAACTGGCTTCCGTTTGAAGCTGTAGGACTTGGATTATCGAGTGTAGCACCGCTGTTAGCGTAGGCAACAGCGCCTGCTGCATGGATGAGGTGTTCGTCAGTACCTCCGTCGAACTTGCCGCCCCAGATCGACTCGCCGCCCGTACCTGTACCGAGAGGGTCGCCGCCCTGGATCATGAAGTCGCTGATAACTCTGTGGAAGGTAAGACCGTCGTAGTAGCCTTCCTTAGCGTGCTCGACGAAATTCTCAACGCCCTTGTCAGCGTACTCAGGGAAGAGCTTGATCTTAACCTCGCCGTAGTCCTTGATATTCATTACGATAACCTGCTCGCCCTTTTTGGGAGCAGTGAAGTTAGCGATACCTGATTTTTCTGCGGTTTCATCCTCTCCGCAGCCTGTGAGACATCCGATAGTCATAGCGCCGCAGAGAACAGCGGCCATAATTTTCTTGAACATAGCAATTTGCTCCTTGTAAATATAGAATTATTTATAGAATCAAGTAAAAGCCCCGTTGTGCAATAATTCAACCCAATCATTTTACAACATAACAGGCGGTTTGTAAATAGTTTCCGGAGAAATTTGTGACATTCGGGGAAACATACTGCAAATAACAGGCTTTAATTATTTCAATTTGCCGTAAAACCGTCATGCTGATGCTGTGATATTTATTTGGAGAGATTTTCCTCTGCTTCGGAATATTCCCCGATTTCTACTGAAATAATCATGACATCCTCTTTTGGGATCTTGCTGGTCTCGTTCTCGGGATCCTCGACCTCAAGAGAAGCGAGAGCCTCGATGACATCAAAGCCCTTATAGGTCTGACCGATAATGGTCATCTGCTGTGAAAAGTTAGGTATTCCGCCGTTTTCGATGAAGGCATTTGCAAGCTCCTCGCTTTCGGAGGACTCGATAAGCTCCGCCTTGAACTCGTCGTTGAACTCGACCGTATTTATCAGAGCGAAGCGGCTTCCGCAGTAATAGGTCTCGCCGCCGAGGATAGCCTCCTTGATGCCTGCGTCAACGGTAGTTGTGAGGCAGCAGACTGCTCCTCTGAAGGGCCAGAGGTTCTGATGAAGCTCTCTTTCGACAAGCTCGCGGGATTCGTCGTAGCCCTCGGGCATAGTGCCGTCCTTTGTCTTTGAGCCTGCGGCAGCGTAGACGCCGTCTTCCGAATGGAAAACGTAGGTGTTGTCATAGTAGCCGCTTTCGGCAAGCTCGGTAAAATTCTTCACTGCATTGGGCGCATACTCGGGATAGAGAACCATTCTGATTTCTCCGAGACTTGTATTTATCACAGCGATCGGATCGCCCTCCTCAGGCTCTTCGAGCTGGACAAGCTCCATAGTATCAACGTCAATATACATTTTATTGTTGTTCTCCTTATAGGAGCTGAGAAGCATGAATACAAGGGAGATAAGTCCCATAACAATCATAAAAATCAGGAGTTTTTTAATCAGACTTTTTCTGTCGCCCATTTGGATACCTCGCAATCAATTCCGGCATAATGCCGCTAATAATTAGATTATACCAAAAAGATGTCGATTTGTCAATATAAAGAAGCTTTTTTGACTCAGGCGGAGTATTTCCGTCCTGACTGACTGGTATTCGGTAATAGGATACCCTGTGCACTGTCTCCTATACCGCAGAAATGCCCTGTGGAACGACAATTTTCATCCCAAAAACAGGCGTTTTACATTTTTAAAAAATAAAACTGTAAAAATGTTTGAAATCCGTCGGAATGTGTGCTATAATAGAAATATATATCGCTTGGATTGAATTATTCCCCGTTAGGGACACAAAACATACTATATTGTAAAGGAACTGATAGAACATGGAAAACAAAAAAAGATTCTCTCTGCTTAAAACGGTTATTGCCGTTATTGCCATATTGTTTATTATAGTATCACTCGTGATAAATATCGCCTTTTCAGGAGGCAAAACTCCCAATGTGTTCGGAAAGTACATCTATCTTGTCGATGAAAACAGCGTCGGCGAGGGCGTTACTCCCGGAGCTGCACTGATGGCTGCCGAAACCGACGGCTCTGATGTTATTGTTGGCGATATCGTCCTCTGCTATACCGAGGACGGCGGCGATAAGCTCCAGCTCAGAGGTATCTGCGACGTTGTTCAGGGTGAGGACGGCATAAAGAAATATGCTATCGGTATCGGTACAACTCCTCTGCTCGATGAGGCAGGCGACAGAATTACTGTTACCTCCGATAAGATCGCTGCGATCTGTACAGGAAATCCCCAGAGCCTTGAGCTTGGAAAGTATATCTCATTTACTTCAAATATCAAGGGAATCCTCCTCCAGCTTATTCTGCCCTGCGTTATTCTCGTTATCTTCCTTATCGTGAAGATCGCTTCATCCTCAAGCGACGAAGAAGAAGAGCAGAACTACGACTTCTATGATTATGACGAAGAGGCTGCTGCTGCCGAGGCTGGTCAGTATCCCTCGCACGAAAGACAGAACAGCCCTCTGTTTGAACCCTCACAGGAAATTCAGCCCAGCAATGAGTTCGAGCGCAAGAAGATGTCGATCGCTGAGAACTTCAGCCAGAAGCAGGTTGACCATAACTCCTCATATCAGAAGGAAAAAGAGCGTACAATGCAGTTCAAGGCGCAGCGTGCGGCAGCTCCTGAGTCTCCGTCTGCTAACTACAGAGCTAGACATCAGCGTTCTGCTGAGTCATCGTTCGCTGCAAGAAATGTGGGCGGTCAGTACTCCACAGCTCCTACAGCCGACGCTCTCAGAGAGGAAATGCTCAGAAAGACTGCCGAGGCTGAGCGTACAGGTACTTTCAGCACCAACGGCTACGGCGGCGGACGCTACAGCAATAACTCCGCAAGCGATGTAACAGGTGTTTTCTCAAAGGCTCAGCTTGCCGAAATTGCAGGAACAGAGATTCCCGGTGCAGCTCAGCGCAGAGCTCCCGCGTCTCACGCAGCTTCCACAAGAAAGAGCAGCTCGCCCGACATCGACGATATCATCACAAAGTCAGAGGCTAACGCTAAGAAGAGAAGCGCTTCAAATATGTCAGTTGACGATCTTCTCAAGATGATCGAAAACGAGAAGAACAAGCTTTAATAATATGAAATACGATTGGAACGGACGCCCTGTGCGTCCGTTTTTTTGTGCCGGGTTATTACCGGATGTATAATCCTGCATTGTATCAACACGGCGTGAATTTATGTAATATGAGCAATATTGCGTGAAATCTTTGTTGGATATTGCCTATAATTTCTACGATGTGTAATGGGCGTTGAAAAATATTTGTGGAAATATAACAGTTGCAAATCCATGAAAAATATAGTATAATTTAAAAAGATGTTTGCGTGCATCTGACCGGCGTCTGCACGCATTTTTTACATTATATATCCAGCTGCGCCGGAGAATGGAGAAGAATATGGCTATTAAAAAAGCAGTAAATCCTCTTATGGAACAAATTAAAACAGCTTTTCCGGAAAAGCTTCAGACACTCTACAGCGTATCCCCCGAGGAGGCTTCCGATAAGCAGGTTTATCAGGTGCTTTCTTCAATTATTGTTGAAATTCTCGGCAAGAAAAGACAGTCTTTCGTAAATCATACGCATTCTGTAGGCGGAAAGCAGATTTACTATCTCTCAATGGAGTTTCTTATGGGACGCTCCTTAAAGACAAGCATCTATAACCTCGAGCTTGCTGACGGCATCCGCGCTATGCTCAAGGACTATGGCATAAATCTCGATAAAATCTATGACAACGAGCCTGATGCAGGTCTTGGAAACGGCGGTCTCGGTCGTCTGGCTGCATGCTACCTCGACGCTCTCGCTACAACAGGTCACCCTGCTATGGGTCACTCTATCTGCTATGAGTACGGTATCTTCCAGCAGAAGCTCGAGGACGGCTGGCAGACTGAGCTTCCCGATAACTGGCTTCCCGGCGGCTCTGTATGGCTTGTTCCCAAGCCCGAGCTTTCTATCGATATCCACTTTGAGGGAGACCTCCAGGAATACTGGGACAATCAGTACCACCACGTTTCTCATGTAAACTACAACACTGTAGTGGCTATCCCCTATGATATGTACGTTTCGGGCTACGGCTCTGAAGGAGTTTCCGTACTCCGTCTCTGGTCGGCTAAGGCTCCGAGCTTCGATATGGCTAAGTTCAACAGCGGTGACTACGCAAGCGCTCTTGCTCAGAACTCCGTTGCTAACGCTATTTCAAAGGTTCTCTATCCTAACGACAACCACCTCGAGGGCAAGTCGCTCCGTCTCAGACAGCAGTACTTCCTCTGTGCGGCTTCTGTCGGAGATATCGTTAACAACCACATGAACGTTTACGGTACTCTCGATAACCTCCACGAGAAGGTTGCTATCCACATCAACGATACTCATCCCACTCTCGCTATCCCCGAGCTTATGAGAATCCTCCTCGATGACTGCGGATATACATGGGATAAGGCTTGGAATATCGTTATCAATACCTTCGCTTACACCAACCACACCGTTATGGCTGAGGCTCTCGAAAAGTGGGATGTTAACCTCGTTAAGCACGTTATTCCGAGAATTTTCTCAATCATCGTTGAAATCAACAACCGCTACTGCCGTGACCTCATGGAGAAGAACGGCTACGACAGCGCAAGAACAACCCGTATGTCCATTATCAAGGACAATCAGATTCATATGGCTACACTCTGCGTTGCGGCTTCACACAGCGTAAACGGCGTTTCACAGCTTCACTCCGAGATCATCAAGGAGTCCGTATTCCATGAGGAATATGAGACAACTCCCGAGAAGTTCAAGAATGTTACAAACGGTATCGCTTACAGAAGATGGCTCTATCAGTCCAACCCCGGACTTACAAATCTCCTCACAGAGACTATCGGCGACAAGTTCATCAAGGACGGCGCTGAGCTTGAGGCGTTCAGAAAGTTTGAGAATGACAAGACTGTTCTTGAAAAGCTCATGGCTGTAAAGAAGGAGAACAAGGAGAGATTCTGCAAGCATGTTAAAAAGACAGCAGGCGCTGTTCTCGACCCCGACAGCATCTTCGACGTTCAGGTAAAGCGTCTCCATGAGTACAAGAGACAGCACCTCAACGTTATGAATATTCTTGCCGATTATGCTTATCTGCTCAATAATCCCGACGCAGACTTTACTCCCAAGACATATATCTTTGCTGCTAAGGCTGCTCCCGGCTACTACCTCGCTAAGCAGATTATCAAGATGATCTGGGCTATCTCTGAGGAAATCAGAAAGAATCCCAGGATTTCAAAGAAGCTCTCGGTTATTTTCCTCGAGAACTACTGCGTATCGCTTTCCGAGATTCTTATGCCCGCAAGCGATATCTCAGAGCAGATTTCTCTCGCAGGTAAGGAGGCTTCCGGTACAGGCAACATGAAGCTCATGCTCAACGGTGCTGTAACTCTCGGAACTCTCGACGGCGCTAATATCGAAATCAAGGAGGCTGCCGGCGATGACAATATCATCATCTTCGGTATGACAACTCCCGAGGTTAACGCTCTCAGCGCAAGAGGCTATAACCCCAACGACTACTTCAATAACAACGGCGTTATCAAGGAGTGCATCGAGCGTATGTACCGCGGAATCAACGGCTGTACTTTCAACGACGTCGCAAACTCCCTCAAGGAGCGTGACCCGTATATGGTTCTCGCTGACTTTGATTCCTACAGACAGGCTCAGAAGTATGCTTCAGAGTGCTACAATGACAAGATGAAGTGGGCTAAAATGTCCCTCAATAACATCGCAGGCGCAGGTATCTTCTCTGCTGACCGTGCTGTTAACGAGTACGCTGACAATATCTGGAAGCTTTAATATTTAGAACCTGTCTTCACAAAGAAACACGCATGTATTTTCGGCAAAATTTGTCACATACTGCGTTGAAAATCCTTGCAGGGCGACAGCCCTGCTGCGTATTTTCGCCTTGTCTGCAACATAATTTATGCTCGAAAATCCACACATATTTCTTGTGAAGACAGGTTCTTATATTTCAAATGCACACGGGCGGATTTCTATATCCGCCCCTATGTATATTATCTTTAGTGAGAGCACTGTACCGCTTATTGGGGAAAACCTTTCTGAAGAAAGGTTCTTCCCCAAGCCCCTTTCCAAAGACTTTCACTCAAATTTTCCATATAGGGGCATGCCCCTATATGGAAAATTTAAATAGAAGTTTTAGGGAGGGAGTTTGAGGGAGGACCCTTTTTCAAAAGGGTCTCCCTCAAAAATCGGTGCAATACTCTCACAAAAATAAATATCAGGAGTGAGAATATGAAACCAATCTATGACAGCTGGGATTTGAATTACAAATCCATATTCGGAGCAGTAAAGCAGGGCGAGACCTGCCGTTTCTCGATAAGACTCCCGAAGGACGTAGTTCCTGATTTTCCGCCTGTGCTGGTTCTTTTCAGAACAGGCTTCAAGGAGCGTTTCCTCCACATGAATCCCGACGAGGAGCAGAACGAGGACGACTGCATTGTGTATTCCACTGAGTATAAGGCTCGCTACAGCGATGTCCACTACTATTACTTTTCGTATACGGCAGGCGGAATCCGTCACTATATCAAAAAAATAAACTGCCATGAGGGAAATCTCGACCACGGCGACCTTTTCCAGCTGACTGTACACGCTGCCGACTACAAGACTCCCGATTTTCTCAAGGGCGGAGTTATGTACCAGATTTTCCCCGACCGTTTCTGCAAAAGCGGAAAGGTTCACGAGGATATTCCTTATGGACGAGTTCTCCGTGAGGACTGGGGCGGAACTCCCTATTACAAGCCCGACGAGAACGGTCATGTGTGGAATAACGACTACTTCGGCGGAGATTTCGCAGGAATCCAGTCGAAGCTTCCCTATCTGAAAGACCTCGGAGTTACCTGCATTTATCTCAATCCCATTTTCGAGTCCCACGAGAACCACCGCTACAATACCGCAAACTACATGAAGGCAGACCCTCTGCTCGGTACGAACGAGGAGTTCGCAGAGCTGTGTGCAGAGGCGAAAAAGTACGGTATGACAGTAATTCTCGACGGTGTTTTCTCGCATACGGGTGCGGACAGTATCTATTTCAACAAGTTCAACCGCTATGATACTCCCGGAGCTTATAACTCTAAGGAGAGTCCTTATTATAAGTGGTATTCGTTCTTTGACTATCCCAACGGCTACGAGGCATGGTGGGGTATTGATACTCTTCCGAATGTGTGGGAGAATAATCCGAATTACACAGAGTATATCTGCGGTGAGCAGGGTGTTCTCAACTACTGGCTCTCGCTGGGAGCTGCGGGCTATCGTCTCGACGTTGCAGACGAGCTTCCCGACCAGTTCCTTGACAATCTCCGCAAGAGCGTAAAGGGCTTCGACGATGATAAAATAGTTATCGGCGAGGTCTGGGAGGACGCTTCCAACAAGGAGGCTTACGGCGTGAAGAGACGCTATCTGCTCGGCGATCAGCTCGACTCGGTTATGAACTATCCGTTCAGAGAGGCTATTATCGGCTATGTCAAGGGCGGAGACCCCAAGTGGCTTGAAAATTCCGTTATGACGATCATGGAGAATTATCCCAAGCAGACTATCGAGGTTCTGATGAACTTCGTTTCGACTCACGATATCGAGCGAGCTATCAACCGTCTCGGCGGCGAAAACTGCGACGATAAGTCCAAGGACTGGATGGCGGAGAGATATCTCACTGACGAGGAATATACAAAGGGTAAAAATCTCCTCAAGGCGGCAATGGCATTGCAGTTCTTCCTGCCGGGTGTGCCCAGCATCTACTACGGCGATGAAGCAGGACTTCAGGGCTATAAGGACCCGTTCAACCGCAGATGCTATCCGTGGGGCAGCGAGGACAAGGAGCTTATTGAGTACGTTTCACAGCTCAGCCGCGTCAGAAAGTCGCTCAGCGTGATGAAGGACGGTCTGATCTACTTCGTTTACAGCGACGAGAACGTTATCGGCTTCGCAAGAACAGGTGAGACCGACGCTGTTGTTTTCGTCAACAGAAGCGGTAATGCTGCTGAAATCGGCAATATCAGCAAGGTTCTCAGCCGCTTTACCAATATCAAGCCCGTGTGCGGAGAGCTTTCGGACGATACATTAAAGGTCGAGCCTTTCGGCTATACCATTGTTTCGGCAAAATTTATCGGATAAAATTATAAAAAAACCTGAATCTTTAAGATTATTTTAAGGGATAGCCCATATAATAATAATCGGATTAAGTAATCCCCCAATTCCCCCTCTAAATTCATTTCATCTTCCTGAAAGGCTGTGCATTATGTACAGCTATTTTTTTGTAGTGTGGCTGGTATGGAAAATAAATCTGTAGGGGCGCATTCCGTGCGCCCGGTTTTAGGCAGTACCATAGCCGGGTGGCAGATAAACTCTCAATTTGATTTAAGGGAGTATGGTTTCCGTTATTTTCACAAAAACGCACTTGTTTTTTGCTTTGGATTTGTGTATAATATAAATATCAACAAATTACAAAGGAGTCCTGAACATGCCAACAGCTCACAACAGCGCCGTTAAAGGCGACATTGCAAAAACAGTCCTCATGCCGGGAGACCCTCTCAGAGCGAAATTCATCGCTGAAAATTACCTCGAAAATCCCGTCTGCTACAATGAGGTAAGAGGAATGCTCGGTTTCACAGGCACATATAAGGGAGTCCCCGTGTCCGTACAGGGAAGCGGAATGGGAATTCCCTCAATCGGAATCTACTCGTGGGAGCTTTTCAACGAGTACGATGTGGAAAACATAATCAGAGTCGGAACAGCAGGAGCTATCGCCGATAATGTGAATCTGCGTGAAATCATAATTGCTCAGAGCGCAAGCACTAACTCAAACTACGGAAGTCAGTTCGGACTGCCCGGAAGCTATGCTCCGACGGCTTCATGGAAGCTGCTTTCAGCCGCCGTAAAGGCTGCCGAGGCAAGGGGAAGCGTCTATCATGCGGGAAATATCCTCTCGAGCGATACCTTCTACGATGATAGCTCAAGCCTTGCGGTATGGGCGAAAATGGGAGTGCTCGGAGTCGAGATGGAGTCGGCTGGACTCTATATGAATGCGGCAAGAGCCGGAAAGAATGCGCTCTGTATCCTCACGGTTTCGGACTGTCCGCTGAAGGGGCTTGCGACCACTGCCGAGGAGCGTCAGTCTACCTTCCGTGAGATGATGGAAATAGCTCTTGAAACTGCTGTGGCTGTCTCAGAATGAAAAGATTTTTTAAGTTTACAGGTGATTTCCTCAGAGCAGCTCCGAAGGTTCTGCTGTTCGAGCTTATATTCAAGCTGCTTCTCACGGCAATAGGAGCTCCGCTGCTGTCGTTTCTGGTCGATACCGCAATGGACTTTTCCGGGATCGAATATCTCTCGGGAGCTAATATGATTAAATTCCTGATGAGTCCCGTAACGCTCGGAATACTGCTTCTTCTGCTGTTTGTGGTCGCATTTTTCTCCATCGTGGAGCTTTCTGCGCTAACGGCAGGCTTTGCGTATATCCACGAGAGAAAGAAAATTACTGCGGCTGAAATGTTCCGGTGCGGCATACGAGCCTTTGGAAAGGCGTTCCGGGGAACAGGAATACTGACCTTTCTCGGCTTCATGCTGATAGTTCCGCTGGCGCAGTTCACGATGTCGTCGGGAATAATATCGCTGCCTGTCATGCCTATGCTCAGGGCGCTTTTCGGAGAATCTGCGGAGGTTCTCTGCATTATAATTTTTATTCTGATGCAGCTCGCAATAACATGGCTTCTCGCAGGACGCTGCTACAGTCTGCACTATCTGGTGCTCACGAATCACAGATTCTCGGAGTGCACCGCAAAGAGCCGCAGCTGTCTCGGCGGAAAAAAGGTCAGAACCTTCCTGACGCTCATACTGTGGAGTCTGCTGATGATCCTTCTGGCAGCGGCGGTAACCTTCGGAATCAGCTTTCTGATAATATTCGGTATCAAGGGCTTTTCACGTCCTGAGGCTGCGCTTGTCTCGTCTCTGAGAGTGCTCAGCTACGCAGGAGAGGTTTTTATTGCGATTTCAGCAATTTTGTCGGCTCCGTTCATCATAGGATGTCTGACGAACAAATTCTTCCACGACACCATGCAGGAGGAGGAAATAATTCTTCCCGAGCTGAAAGAGAAGAAATATCCCAAGGCTGTGAAGATCATCGCATTTACTGCGGCGGCGGCTGTAGGAGTATTCCTGAATTTCTCGTATATCCGTGAGATCTATAAGGGAAACGTCAGCTTCAGGGTCGGAATCTTCGACAATACTCAGGTGACTGCTCACAGAGGCTTCTCCTACGCTGCTCCGGAGAATACCATGTACGCCTTTGAGGAGGCTATTCGATCCGGCTCTGACTACATCGAGCTTGACGTCCAGCTGACGGCTGACGGAGAGCTTGTGGTGTTCCACGACGATACTCTCGACCGCACTACCGACGGGACAGGCAGACTCTCGGCTTACACCTATGAGGAGCTTTCGGAGCTTTCCTGCGGAGAGTGGTTCAGAAAGGGCGGAAACGATTTCACCGACGCAAAAATACCTCTTCTTTCCGAGGTTCTGGAATTTGCCGGTGAAAATAATACGCTTCTCAACGTTGAGATAAAGAAATCCGGCAGAACTGAGGAAACAGCCCGAAAATCTGCGGAGCTTATTGCTGAGTACGGCTTGTCGGATTCCTGCTATGTGACCTCCTTTGACTATACGGCTCTGAGGGCGGTAAAGGAGACTGATTCCGAGATAAAAACAGGTCTTATCGCAAATATAGCCTCGCCTGCCATGTATACTCTGCGGTATATCGACGCTGTGAGCCTGAACTATGTCTTTGTAAACAAAAGTATTGTCGGAAATGCTCACAAGGGCGGAAAGAGAGTCTTTGTGTGGACGGTCAACAGTCGTGACGATATGGAGCGTATGGTTTCAATCGGTGCGGACAACATCATCACCGACCGCCCCGATATAGCTTCGGAGGTCGTGTATTCCTACGGCAAGGGCGATTTCGTCATTTCACTCCTTGAAATGCTTTTCGGTATGTAATATGGTATAAAGTCAACGGTCAGACATTGCTGTCTGACCGTTTTTGCTTATTCGGGAAGGGTGAAGGTGTATTCGTAAAGAAGCTCCTTATCGCCTGTGCCCTGAGTCTGTTTGTTGAACCACTTTACGGTAATGGTGGATGAATCGGTTGAAGCAAGGATTCCTGTATTAAAGCCGTCGCCATAATCGGGAAGTTCTCTGAGGTCTAATAGCTCTATCCTGTTTCCGTTTTCATCAAACCATTGTGCTCCTACGGAGTATTTCGGTCCTTCAAGGAGGTTTTCTCCCTCATACCATGTGACAGTTTCGGTGTTGGTATCATAAAATCTGGGATACTTTGATCCGATTGTGATTCCTGATGGTGAAACCTCATAAATCTTAGCTTCAAAGCCGTTCTCAGACATGCTTGCGTAGCATTCCTGTACAAGCTCAGGCTCAGGGACTACATCAACCGTCAGATTTACTTCGCTGTCGAGATATACTGCGTTATCCATAACGTATTTATATCCGCATGAAATATTATAAAGTCTGATATCGGCTGTAGTGGGATTTTCAATCTTTTCGCCTGTTTGGAGCGTGAGAGAAATACTTCCCGTAAAGCTGTTTGTTTCGCCCTCGTCGAGAACCATATTGCCGTACAGACGGAGATAATTCTGACTCCATCCTTCAAGGGCATTAACGGAGTAAGTTTCTCCGTCGATGGTAATATCGCAGTTGAAGTTGAGAGAAATAATTCCTGAAGGATTGCCGTCCGCCAGCGAACCAGTCAATGCCACGATGAGATTTGAGCCGTCGCAGTAGACGCTTTCAACATTTACCGAAAGCTCCTCTGACTGAGCAGCGGCTGTTACGTCCTGAGCGTGCTGACCGATGATTTCGTAATTGTTATTATCGAACTTGTCGATCTTCGCCTCGACGCCGTTGTCCAGAGTAATAGTCCTGTCCTTTTTCCCACTCAGCCTGTCGAACACGCCGAAGTGATTTGCAGCGACAGCGGCAGTTCCTGCGCCGACAGTCATAACAGCAGCAGCGATAAGAGCCACAGCCTTTTTGCTCATTTTATGTTTGATCTTTCCTGTTCCTTTACGCATATTCAAAACCTCTTCTCTGCACCGTTCGCTTATTTCAAGGCGGTCGGTGACTTTTTTGTAATCGTTAATATTCATAGGTTCAGCTCCTCTCCGAGAATATTTTTCAGCAGCTTTCGTGCACGGTACAGCTGTGTCTGTACAGCGGTTTCGCTTTTCCCGATTATGCCGCCGATTTCCTTTACAGAGTATTCCTCGTAGTAGTAGAGATGAATCACAAGACGATATTTCGGAGGAAGCTCCATAACGGCATGATAAACAGCACTTTCCTCGGGAGTTTCATAAATGAGATTTGCATCTTCAAGGGAAACTGTATTCTTATAGCGGAACGATCTGAATAAATCTCTGCACTTATTGGCGGCAGTTTTCAGAAGCCATGCCTTTTCGTGATTTTCGTCGGCAAAGTGTGTATCACAGCTGAATCTCTTCATGAAAACATCCTGAGTAATATCTTCGGCATCGGCAGTATTCCTGCACCATGCGAAAGCTGTTCTGTAGACTGTATTTTTATATTTATCGTATACAGCCGCCATTTCGTTGTCGTCCATCAGCCTCACTCCTTTCGCCTGATTTTGAAGCGCTTCATATTGTAAACGATTGAGAAGGGCGAAATATCACATTTATCTGAAAATTTTTATGAAAAAATAAATCGGACAGCCATTGGCGGCTGCCCGAATAATGAAAACCAAATCAAATAATCACTGCATCCAGTCCCAGCACGCCGAAAGCCTCATCGAGAGTTCTTTCATTTAATCCGAGAAGAGACCAGCCGAAAACCATTGGATAGCGTCTGCGGAGCTTTTCCGCCTTGTCGGGAGTCATTCCGAGGAGCTTGTAGCTGATGAAATCGAAGCCGTCAGGCTCGGGATACAGACCTCCCGAGAGGATTCCACACGGTATATCTGGGAGCTTTCGTTTCAGGAATCTCATGCTGTGTCTGTTGAACGATTGGAGCAGGAATTCTCCGTTATATCCGGCAAGAACGGGAATCATCCTGCGCTCGAGCGTGTGGAACCATAAATGCCGTTTCGGGAGCTTTGTTTCTATCAGCAGAGGAACTCTTCCGCCGACAAATTCCAGCGTTTCGGCAAGAGTCGGAATCTGTTCGTCCGTATCTTTCAGACGAAGCTTTTTCAGCTCTGCAATAGTCAGCTCCGAGACCTTTTTCGGGACTGAGCACATTCTTTTCAGCGTTCTGTCGTGGAAAACAACGGGAACTCTGTCCTTTGACAGCCGGACGTCAAGCTCGATTCCGAAGCCTGCGTCCATAGCGCTGCGGAATGCGGCAAGCGAATTCTCGGGAGCGGTTTGGCTGCTGAGACCTCTGTGAGCGAAGATCATTCTTTTTTTATTCTGCACAGATTCGCCTCCCCCGAGCTTAAAATTCTTCTCGAGCCGTCGGGAAGCTCCAGAATAAGAGCCGCATTTTCATCAATTCCGACAGCCTTCCCCGTAAGAGCTTCACCGCCTGCATTGGCTGTGATCGTATTTCCTGTGAGAAGCTCGCGGCGGCGGTAGTCTCCGAGAAATGAACGGCTTCCGATATCCGCAAGACGACGCTCCAGCCTGTTCAGAAGCTCGGCGCAGAGAGCGTTTCTGCTGACCCTTACACCTGTTTCGTCCTCGATCGAGGAGGCGATTCCGACAAGCTCGCTTCCCATGATATCTCTTATGCTCAGCACATTGATCCCGATTCCTATAACGGCATAGTCGAGCGATTTTGTCTCAAGGCTCAGTGAAGCTTCGGTGAGTATTCCGCAGATCTTCCTGCCGTTCATATACAGATCGTTAACCCATTTTATGGCTGTCTCATGTCCGCAGAGAGCTTCAGCTGCTTCTGCGGCGGCACATGCAGCGCAGGAGGTTATCAGCTGAGCCGTTTCGATTCCGAAATCAGGACGGATGATCACAGACATATACAGACCTGTTCCCGGAGGAGAAAAAAAGCCCCGGCCGAGTCTCCCTCTGCCCGAGGTCTGCGAATCTGCAATGACAGCCATTCCATGAACGGCTCCTGCGGAGGCGAGTTTTTTTGCGTAATTATTAGTGGAATCGGTCTCGCCGAGAACCGAGAGCTTCCGTCCAAGACAGGAGGTTCTCAGCTTTGCTGAAATCAGCTCGGGACAAAGCTTGTTGTTATCCGGAGAGATCCTGTAGCCTTTATTGCTCACAGCGTCGATGAGGAAGCCCTCTGCTTCGAGAGCTTTTACGGCTTTCCAGACGGCGTTTCTGCTGACGTTTGCGGAATCGGCAAGACGTGTTCCAGAGATAAAGCTTTCGCCCGACTGAGCAAGAGCAGATAATACGGATGTTTTGACGTTCATGATATTGAGCCTCCCGTGAAATATAGGATAATTGTAGCATATTACAGCGAAAATAGCAAGCAGAGCCGGATATTATCACGGAAATCCATTTTTGATATTTCAGCCCTACTGATTTACCTGTTTTATTTCACACCCGGGATAATAATGCTGCAGGATCTCCTGCCATGTTTTGCCCTCCGCAGCCATGGAGTTAGCTCCGTACTGACTCATTCCCACTCCGTGTCCGTAGCCCTTGGTAGTGAACACAGCTTCCTCGCCCTCGTATTTTACCTCAAAGCACGCAGAACGAAGTGACAGGGCAGTCCGTATATCATTGCCCGAGACCGTTTTTCCTCCCACAGCCACGGTCAGAACAGTACCCGATTCTGAGATCTCGCCTGCCGTGAGCCATTTTGTGAAGTCCTCGCCCAGCTGGATCCCCTCAAACGACGAGGTAAGCTTCGCACGCAGAAGCTCCTTGTCATAACGAACCTCCTCGAGATACTTAGGCGCTGAGGTATCCGCACTGCTGTCTACGGAAACAAGATACTCCACTGCCGCTCCCCAGACATTTTCCGCACTCTCGGTTTTTCCCGATGACATCGAGTGAAAAGCTGAGATAATCGGCTCATCCTCGTAGGTTATGATGTAATCGCACACCTCCTCGGCGGCAGTCTTGATTTTATTGTAGTTCACGTCAAAATTTTCCCCGAAATACTGCTTTGCCTGATTCAGTGTGAAATATCCCTGATATTTCGAGGTATCGTTCGAGAAATCTGCTCCGCACAGCTCGGGAGTCGGGTTTTCAAGCTCCCTTAGCCGCTGACGCTCGGCATATGTGTGAGCCGCTACAGCCTGAGCCTTGAGTGCCTCGGGTTCAAAGGTTGCAGGCATCTCGGCACAGACGGCTCCGATTATGTATTCCTCAGCAGAAACCTCGAGAACCTCTCCCGTCGAGACGTCCAGAACCTTGTAGCTCTCCGCAGTTTCCGTGACTTCCTGAGTGACCGACGTGCTTTCAGAAACCGAAATTTCCTCAATGACAGCCGATTCGCTGACAGAACCTCCCTTGCCCGACAGGTATACAGGAATCGCAGGTACTGTAATGACCGATATCGTAAATAACAACATGAACGGTAGAATTTTTTTCATTTTTTCTGTCTCCTTTGCGTTGTATTATTATAAATTGTTGTTTAGCGGGGAGTATTCTCGTAACCTACTGGGGCAAACCTTTCTGAGGAAAGGTTCTTCCCCAGACCCCTTTCCAAAGACTTCAACTCAAATTTTCCATATAGGGGCATGCCCCTATATGGAAAATTTAAATAAAAGTTTTAGGGAGGGAGTTTGAGGGATGACCCTTTTTCAAA
>JAFTPG010000110.1 GCA_017463375.1 Ruminococcus sp.
TTCCTTAGCGGAATCAGCAAACTGAGCAGCCTCGACAGGAGTTCTGTGAGCGCTCATGACGCGGCATTCAAAAGGAACGCCGTACTTTTTAAGCTCTGCAAGAGCAGATTTTACAACGGGAAAATCACTGTCGCTTCCCATGATAACAGCAACTTTTTTTGACATAATATACTCCGTATACCGCAGCGCAGCTCCGCTGAGGCAGCCGCTTTTACGGCAGGCGGCGAGCCGGAATTGAAATTTTGATATTTTTAATTGATATACAGTATCAGACCGATGGATCCGTATCCGGTTCGGCGGATAAGCCTTCATCCTCGGGATAAATCGGCTGAGTCATGCTGAAGCCTGCCGACTCTGCGTAGATACCTGAATCGGAGGATTTGAAGCGCATAACAGCCCTGTAGCTGTCACGGAGAGTTTTTATCTCGCCGTTTTCGCCGATATACTGGATCTCGGTATCAGCCGTTGCCGACACGATATAGGTGATAGAGTCGTCGTTGGCTTTTTTTGAATATATGAAGATATCGGTAACTCCCAGCAGCTTTTTCGAGGTGATCTTTTCGTCCTCGGGAAAGAGCGCAGTAAAGCCAGCATGGCTGTCATCGGGAGCAATTCCGCTGAGATACGAGGAATCCCCGGTGAAGGCAAAGCTCAGATAGCCTGCAACGCTTTCTGAGATCTGCTCAAGCATAGTGCAGTCCAGTCTTGCAAGAAGCTGAGTGCTCGAGACGCTGAAAGTGAAGCTGGTATCCAGAGCCATTCCGCTGACATCGGCATTGGTGCAGGTCAGACCGTTTTCGCCGAATGAATAGGTATAGCAGTTATCGTCACGGAAAAGCGTCAGGGAAGTACCCTCGACCGAAAAGCTGTCCCACGAGCGCATGAAGCAGGGATTGAAGCTTTCGTCGTAGATAATGCACGAGCCGTCCGAATCTGACTCAGCGGCATAGAAAACGAAGCCCTCTGAGGAATGGCGGCTGATGCTTTTGTAGATGAATGGAACGACGATATTTCCCTCATAGTCGATACAGCCTGAGAGCATTTTCCGTCCGAGACGCTTTGAAGCGACGCAGAGATCATTTTCAGCGAATTCCAGTTCAGCCCATTCGGGAGTGACAATAATTCTGTCGCTTGAATCGGCAATGCCGTAAAGACCGTTTTTATCCTCAAAGATTTTGTTTCCGTTTTCATCCGAGTCTATTCTGCGTACGATATCGGCAGTATTGGCACTGCTTCCTGCGTCCTGAGAGACATCGGAATAAAAACGCATGATAGCGGCGGTGAGAACGGCAATCACAATGATAAGCACTAGAACGGCAAGTCTTGTACGCTTATTCAAAAATTCCGCACCTCCGCCCGAAGAGAGTAGAAAGCATCCGTATTACTTATTATCAGCAGCGGTCTTGTTATCCGCAGAGGAATTTTTCTTGTTTCTGTAGATTTCCTCAGTTTCCTTGGTGATATAAATGGGGCGCTTTTTGGATTCAAGGTATGTCTTGGAGAGATACTGTCCGAGAATACCCGTGCAGAACAGCTGGAGACCGCTGAGCAGGAAGATAACGCAGATAGTGGTGGGATAGCCTGCAACGGACTCGCCGAAAGCAAGAGTCTTGATGACAGTGATAATCATTACGATAAAGGCTATCAGACAGCTGATGATACCCAGCAGCGAGGAAATCGCAAGCGGAGCTGTAGAGAAAGCCATAATACCCTCAAGGGAGTACTTGAAGAGTCCCCAGAACGACCATGCAGTAGTACCGGCTGCACGCTCGACGTTTTCGTATTCTATGTATCTTACATTGAATCCGACCCAGCTGAAGATACCCTTCGAGAAGCGATTGTACTCGGACATTGAGAGGATAGCGTCCACCATCTGACGTGTCATAAAGCGGAAATCCTGAGCGCCGTCCACGATTTCTGTCTGAGAGATTTTATTCATGATGCTATAGAATTTTCTTGCAAACCATGAACGTATTTTTGACTCACCCTTACGGCTCACACGGCGTGTAGTAGCGCAGTCATACTCACCGTCCTTAACGTAGCTGTACATTTCGGGCAGGAAAGCGGGCGGATGCTGCAGATCGGCGTCCATAACGACAACGTAGTCACCCTTGGCATTCTGGAGACCGGCATACATACCCGACTCTTTGCCGAAGTTTCTTGAGAATGAAATGTATCTGACACGCTTGTCCTTATCAGCGAGAGAACGGAAAATTTCAAGTGTTTTGTCCTTGGAACCATCGTTAACGAAAAGAAATTCAAATTCAAGCTCAGGGTACTGAACCGACATGCTGTCGGTGACCTTGATTATTTCGTCATAGAACAGCGGAAGAACCTCTTCTTCGTTATAGCATGGAACAACAATTGTAACGAGCTTCACAAAACTCCTCCTATGCAATAAAATAGATTGCCGTCAGAACAGCAGCAATATACTATTATAATACAACAATTCCGGAAATAATGCAAGAGTAAATGCTGAATTTTATATTTTTTTATTTGCAGCAGGAGACGCAATCGTGAAAAATCTTCTCTTTGCGGAGCAGCTTCGGAGCGATCGGGGGAGATTTCAACAAAAAACGGCTGATCGTCTTGTTATTTTTACCAAAAAAATCATGGGAACTCTAGCTTTTCTTCTGTTTTTTTAAAAAAGTGTTGATTTTTTGTACAAGGTCATGTATAATAAAAATTAACGTTGCGGAAAGGCAATCGATCTGAACCTCAATGGAGGTAACCCGATAAAAATTCACCAAAATTTAGAAATGAGGATACAGCTGATGACATATAACGAAATTTTAGAAAATCTCAAGGCTAAGCTTACAGGCTCGACATACGAGGAAAATGCGGCAATTCTCCGCAAAGAGGGCGAAGTGTACGGCAAAGAGGGCAACTACGAAGGCGTAAGAGCTGTCGGAGAGATCATGCTCGAAATCATGCCCGAGAGCCAGAGGGAAGAGATTACAAGACTCACTCACCTCGACGGCGAGCGTCTTGACAATTACTACAACAAAATAGTTAAGCTCATTAACGAGAAGAACTGCGTTGATGCAAAGCCTCTCGCTGAGAAGCTCTACTACAAGATCACCGAGGAGTACAGAGAAACTGAAACTGCAAAGTTCGTTTCGCTGAGAAATCCCTTTGAGGACAACCTCTATCAGCTTCTTTTCAAGCCCGAAAAGACGCTGAACCGTGCTCCGTTTGATTTTGCAACATATCTCACAACATATGCATATATCATCATCGAGACAGGCTCTACACTGGACGCTATTCCTGTTCTTGAAAAGGCTATCGAGTACAATCCCGTTGACTGCGGACCAAAGTTCGAGCTTGCCGAGGTTTACAAGGTTATCCAGAACAAGAAAAAGCTCCTCGAGCTGACAAAGGAGACGATCAGAGTTGCTTCGTCGCCTGTTGCTCTTGCACGCTGCTATGCGAATCTGGGATATATGTGCACCGATATCCGTGAGCTTGACGACGCAGTTGCATTCTATTGTGCAAGCGTTATGCTCGCTCCTCATCCGGCTATCCCGAGAGAGCTTCAGGGTATCGCTCAGATGAAGAACGCTCCTATCGTTCAGCCGTCATTTGAGCAGATCAAAAAGGTGTTCGAGAAGTATGGGCTTGAGTTCGGACCTGATAAGGATGTAATTTCCGTTGCAGCTCAGCTTTCCAGCCACTACCTCACAAACGAGGATATCCCGAATGCTGTCAAGTCGCTGAAGCTCCTTTACAACCTCACTCAGGATGAGAAGGTAAAGGAAATGATCCTCAGATATGACCCCAAGGCTCAGACAAGCAGACCGACTGCTGTAAAAACTGAGGACAGACCGAATATCACAAGAACGGTCAATGAGAATCCCGAAGAATAACAAATTCATACGACAAAATTAGGCGCACATTGTGCGCCTATACATTTATAATATATATATAATATAAGCATTGGAAGTGAAAGCATGAATCCGAGACTGCCATATCTGCGTGAAAAGACCTCGAAGCTTACAGTTTCGCCGGGAGTCTATCTGATGAAAAACAAGGACGGAGCTATAATTTACATCGGCAAGGCGAAGAATCTGAAAAACAGAGTCACCAGTTATTTCCGTGAGAATCCCGACCACCTGCCAAAGGTGGCAGCGATGGTCTCGAACGTCTATGACTACGACTTCATTGTTACCGACAGCGAGTATGAGGCTCTTCTGCTGGAGTGCAGTCTCATCAAGCAGCACAAGCCCAAGTATAATATTCTTCTGAAGGACGACAAGGGGTATCACTATATAAGAGTTTCCGATGACGAGTTCCCGAGAATCACCTCCGAGAAAAATACAAAGGAGCCGGGGGAGTATCTGGGTCCCTACACAAGCGGCTTCATCACAAAAGAGACGGTAAATGAAGTGAACCGTGTATTCATGCTTCCGACATGCCATCGGGTGTTCCCGAGAGATTTCGGAAAGGGCAGACCGTGTCTGAATTTCCACATAAAAATGTGTATGGGACTCTGCCGCGGAAAAATCAGCAGCGAGAGCTACAGAGAAACGATTTCCAAGGCGGTTGAATATATCAAAAGCGGCAGCATGGACTCAGTTGAGCGAATGGAAAAGGAAATGCTCGAGGCTGCCGAAAACTGCGAGTTCGAGCGTGCAGCCGTTCTGCGGGACAGGATCGCAGCTGTTAAAAAAGCGTCCGAAAAGCAGAAGATCATCGGCAGCGGAGTGCGTTCGGCGGATGTTATCGGAATTGCCGAGTTTTACGACGGAATCTATATCTCCGTGCTCATGTACAGGGAAAATCGTCTCTGGGACAAGGCTGTGTTTGAGTTCGGAAAGCCTGAGGGCGAGGATATCCTGAGCCTGTTTATAACTCAGTTCTATCACGGAAAAACCGATATTCCCAAGGCTGTGATAGTTGACCATCTTCCCGAGGATTCGGCTCTGCTGGAGGAGTTCCTTAACAGTCAGGCAAACGGCAGGGTTAAGCTCTGGCAGCCGCAGCGAGGCAGGCTTTTTGAGCTTCTGCGTCTTGCAAAAAATAACAGCGCTGAGTATGCAGCTCTGAAAAATAACCGTACAGGCAAGGAAGTCATTGCTCTTGAGGAGCTGGGACAGCTTCTCGGACTTGAGAAGCCTCCCAAGTATATCGAAGCTTATGATATCTCAAACCTCTCGTCGGAGTCGATGGTTGCGGGAATGGTCGTTTTCGAGGACGGCAGACCGCTCAAAAAGGCGTATAAGCGTTTTAACATCAAGGAGCAGGCATTCCAGAACGACTATGGCAGTATGCAGGAGGTTCTGCGGAGACGTCTCATGCGTATCGGAAGCGACGAGGACGAATATTTCAGCCGGACTCCCGATCTGATTCTTCTTGACGGCGGAAAGGGTCACGTTAACGTGGTTCAGCCGCTGATACGGGAGCTGGGACTGAATATTCCCGTTTTCGGCATGGTAAAGGACAGCAAGCACCGCACAAGAGCTGTTGCCACGGGCGGCAGAGAGATTCAGATAAACAATCTGAAATCGGCGTTCATGCTCGTTACGAGGATTCAGGACGAGGTTCACCGTTACTCCGTGAGCTTCATGCACTCGAAGCACAAGAAGAAAACCTATAAATCCGAGCTTACCAATGTCAGAGGAATCGGCGAGAAAAAGGCTGCGAAGCTTATGCTCAGGTTCAAGACCAAGGAGAATCTGAGAAATGCTTCTCCCGAGGAGCTTGCAAAAGCGGCAGGAGTAAGTCTTGAGACGGCTCGTCAGCTCTGGGAGGTTATCCGGGATATGTGAAAACGAGGTCTCAGACAGCAAAATCTGTATGAAGCTCCTCAAATCAACTAAACACGATAATTATATTGACAAAATAAGCGGAGAATAACTGCTGTACCGTTTGGGTGCGGTGGTTATTTTTTTATTTTACGGTTTAAGAGAACACATAAACTGAACAGCGAAGAGAAAAGTCTTTTTGTGGGGCAGTTGTTGTGATGTATATAATTTGTATTTTACATATATTTAGTATAAAAAGTTCTTGACAAAATGATTTTGATGATGTATAATAAAGTTGGAAATAGTAAATGCATAATTTTACATTTACCGTCACATAGGCAAAAGTTATAAGACGTTTTTAGAGACATCATAGAAAGGATGATTTTTTATGAGAAAGCCCAATTTTAAGAAATTTGTTTCGTCAATCATGGCAGCTTCGGTTGTTGCAGGTTCTATCTCTGCGATCAATTCGCTTGCCGCTTCGCCGCAGATTTATGTGGACTTTTCGAGAGTAGACTCAACCACCTATAGGGCGGATTTCGTACTTGAAAACATGCCTTCTATTCACAGCGGTGGTATTCACATTGAATTTGGTGAGGGTTGGGATATTGTAATGAGTGGAACCAAACCTAAGTACACTCCTAATGCAGAATTCGGTACTCAAATGACTGTTCAACGTAGTGTCGATTTGATTAACAATAGAATATTCTTTGCTTTTACTATTGATTCTGCAATTGAATATGAAGGCGTCATCGCTTCTTTCTATGTTACACCGACTAGCGTTAAGACTCCTGAAAATTCAACTGCTCATCTTGTTTTAGTTGATGGAGACATTCTCTGCACCGGAGAAAAAGACGCTGATGGAAATTACATCGACTTCTTACCTGATGCTATTGAGTCAAGTCCTGTAATGCTCAAAGCAAACCAGTTTATTGTTGGTGACGCTGACGGAAATGGCTCTGTAAATTCACTTGATGCTTCTGAAGTTCTTGGTGCTACATCAGGTGGAACTTCTCTTGTTGTTGATACAATTGCTCCTTTCCATACAGATTACTTCCCAAAAGCAATCTGTGCAGGAGCACCTGACGCTAATCAGGACGGCTATATTAATTCAACAGACGCTGATGATATTCTCGATTATTATTCAGCTGTTGCTGTTGGTAATACTTACTCCGGCAATGTAGGCAAAATTGATGTGTACGAAACCTTTCAGAACTAATTAAGGAGGAATTATCATGAAAAAGCTGTTATCCCTTGCATCCGCTCTCGTACTTTGCTCAGCTATGCCCATAAATGCGTTTGCTGAGTCTGCAATTGATACATTTGTATATGACTTCAACGGCGACGGTGTTTTCAACTGGTACGACTGTCATGCAGTGTTAGAATTTTATACATATACCGGCGTTGAAGATTTAATATTAAATGATGACGGTACTTATACACTTTCTGACAAATGTGATTTAAGCGAAACTGAAATCGAGAGTATTCTTAAATATGGTAATATAACCGACCCCGAGGGCTTGGACGAGGACGACATTATTGATTCAATTGACGCTGGACTATTCATGGAAATTCTTTCTGAGCAGTACAGCGTTGGTGACTTAAATACTGATAATGCTATTGACGCTCTTGATGCAAGCCTCGCACTTGAACATTATGCTGCCATACAGTCAGGCAACGTCGATGCTGAATATATGGATTCTCTGGAACGTGCCAACGCTCATCTTTTTGGTGACTTCAACGGCGACGGCAACGTCAACTCCCTTGACGCATCCGATATTCTCGCCCATTATGCTAACGCTCAGACAGCGCTGGCTGAGTAATTAAAACATAGAAATATAATGAAGGAGGAAACTATCATGAAAAAAGCTATCTCATTCACACTCGCTTCAATTCTTGCTCTTTCAGCTATTCCTGCGAGCGTTTTCGCATCACAGACTGACATTAAATACGATGTGAATCTGGATGGAGCCGTGACAAAGGATGATGCTCGTGCAATGGATTCTTACTTAGGAAGAGATGTAAATTATGAGCTGAGCGAAGAAATATTAGCGAACATCGAAGAAAACGGCGACTTTAACAATGATGGTTCAATCACATACGATGATGTACACTGTCTCTATTATCATCTTTTTGATACAGGCGTAGTTCCTACCGATTTTAATCTTGACGGTAAATTTACTGCCGCTGATGCTGATGTACTGCTGACGTATTATACTGAAAGACAGCTTGAGGATGAAGAAAATCCTGAGGTTGATCTTCTTCACAACGAGGAAATAAGAAAATTCATTGCTGAAAACGGTGATTTTTGCGTAGATGAGCTTGACTCAGTAACTTCATTTGAAGCGGCTATACTTTTAATCTATTTTTACAAAGATAAAACCGTAGGCGATGTTACGCTTGATGGAAATATTGATGCGTTGGACGCAAGTTCAGTATTGACATATTACTCAGAATATCAGACAGGAAGTCTTGATAAACAGTTTAACGAAAATGATGCAAATGTAAAGAATCTCGGCGACTACAACGGCGACGGCAACGTCAATGCCCTCGATGCTTCTGAAATTCTCACATATTATGCTAACGCTCAGACAGCGCTGGCTGAGTAATTAAAACATAGAAGTATAATTAAGGAGGAAACTATCATGAAAAAACTCATTTTCTTAATTTCTGCTCTTACAATGTGTGCTGCTGTTCCCATGAATGTTTCTGCTGAGGACTGTAGTGATCCACTGGTGGATGGAATTCTGGCGAATTTCTCCTCATATGATTTCAACGCTGACGGTGTTACGGATTTCGCTGATGCGCGTTTGATACTTCAATATTATGCATGGAATCAGACCGGTTATATTGAAACCAATGAAATCGACAGAACATATACCATCCTTAATGATGAGGTGCTTGAGTCGATGAGCGAGGATGTTATGCAGCGTATTCTCGCAACCGGAAATATAACAAATCCTGAGTGGGATCCCGAGAGAAAGTATTCCGGCGTTCCGGAGTCATTTATTGACGGAATAGAGGCTATTGACGCTTCATACATCAGGACAGCAGTAGCTATGTATTATGGTGCAGGCGATACAAATACTGACGGTGCTGTTGATTCTCTCGATGCAAGTGCTGTGCTGAATTATTATGCAATGGCTCAGTTAGACGGTTTTGACGAAGAATATTTTAATTCGCTTGAAAGAGAGGGCGTATCCATTCTCGGCGACTACAACGAGGACGGAGCTATCAACTCCCTCGACGCTTCCGATATTCTCGCCCATTATGCCAACGCTCAGACAGCAACGGCTGAATAATATATAAATACAGGCGGTATTCATTTCTGAATGCCGCCTTTTTGAAGCAAAAACAAAGCCCTGAGCTGCTTGGATATCAGCAGTTCAGGGCTTTTTGCCGCAGTGTATATGGATTCACTGTTATTTATCATCAGAATAGTTATATAACCGGGCAACATCTGTCACATCATATCCGCAAAGCTCAAATTTTTCCCGAAGCTCCGCTGAATCGACGCTTGAGTTCATGCGCTCGGAAAGCTCCCTGTACTCCTCTTTGATACTGTCGCTCTTTAGTGTGGAGTAATCATCAGGCAGAGCCTTTCCGTAGGTGAGACCCTCTGTTCGTAGGTAATCCTTATCTCCGCAGGCGAATATAAAATCCCCGAATTGATAAGCAGCATAGTAATAATCACAGTCATCACAGCTGAACAAATAAAGGAGCTCTCTCGGACGGTTGCCGTATTCGCTGGTATAATCAGCGATTTTTTCGCCGTCACTGTAAATCTGAAAGTCAGCATTAGTATCCGGAAACCCCGAGAATTCCCTGTATTTTACTTCGTATTCCTCGCCTGCGGCATTTGTGATTGTATATGTGCCTTTGTCATATTCATCCGCACAGCCTGACAGCAAGCCCATACATACTATTATAATAGGGATCACGCTCAGCATTATTTTTCTTATTCTCATATCATTTTCCCTCTGATTCAGAAATGATTCCTTTGTAGGCAAGCGTATACGAAATCACAAACGCCAGAAACGGAATCACTGTAAGCGGAAGCATCATCATGACCTCGGAGCCGCTCAGAGCCGAAGTCGAAGCGTCGGGATCAATGAAATTGCAGATCTGTAAAAAATACGCACTGATGATTTTATGCCACTTGTAGTAGTCGAAGCTTCCTGAGGAATGCGAAATATACAGGACGATCCAGTTGACGACAGCAGGAAGAGAAGCTGTGATTCCCATTGAGACAGGCACGATAGTCTTAGTTTTTGTTCCTGTGGAGCGTTCATTTCTGAGGTCGTCACGGGCAGTCTTGAAAGCAAAGCTTGCCAGCAGACAGATGAGGATTCCCAGAGTGCAGACAGCGCTGACAAGTCTCATCAGCGTGCTTGACGAGGAAGCAAGAGTCATTCCGATGAAAAGCGACAGGATATCCGCCGCAAGTACATATCCGAGAGTTTTCACATATTTCATGGTCAAAAATTCCTTTTGTCAAAGTATTTCCGTACATAATCCGGGATTAGTGAGAGATAATAACTCCAGTAAACCGAAACGGAGGAATCAGTATGAGAGGTACGGATTTTCAGAATACTGCCGACGAAGCAGTTAAAATATATGTTCCGAGAAGCTTTTCCGGCAATATCCGCAGGGAGGAGAAGCCTGTTCCTGAAAGTGAGGAAGTAAAGATCTACAGCGGTAAAGAGAAAAGCTCCTGATTATTTTTTCAGCTTTCCGATAACTGAAAAAACAAGAAAGAAGAATACGTTTACAATAACAATGCTCGCTCCGGGAGCTGTGTTGAACATGAGAGCGATCAGCATTCCCAGTAAAAAGCTTACCACGGAAACAGTTCCCGCAGTGAGGACGACTCCTTTGAAGCTTCGGCACACACGCATTGCCGTAAGAGTCGGGATAACAATAAGACTCGATATCAGCAGAGAACCCATCATCATCATGCCGAGAACTACCGTCACTGCGGTAAGAACGGCGAAAATCATGTTGTAGATTCCTGCGTTCACTCCTGTTGCACGGGCAAAGCTCTCGTCGAAGGTGACGGAGAAGATTCTGTTGTAGAGGAACAGAAATGCAAGTATCACGATTACCGACAGAACTACGCTGAGAATCACATCCTCGGTGCTCATGGCGAGAATACTTCCGAACATATAGTGACTGACATCGTTCGTAAGACCTGCCTTTGACGAAACAAGTATTCCGACTGCCAGTGCAGTCGTGGAGAACAGAGCTATCGCCGAGTCTCCGTGGAGCTTGCTGTTCTGATTGAGCCGCAGAAGAATAAATGCTGCAATTATAACTACCGGCAGTGCCACTTTAAGCGGAGCAAGATTCATAACTGCCGCAACAGAGAGCGCTCCGTAGCCGATGTGCGACAGTCCGTCACCTATCATGGAGTATTTTTTCAGCACGAGAGTTACTCCGAGCAGGGAAGCGCATATAGTGACTGCGATTCCTCCTATAAGCGCAGGAAGAAGAATCGCATTGAAAAATTCGGGTGAAAACATTAATTTAAGATTCTCTGTCATGATTTTATTCTCCGATAAATTTACTGCTGATATGTGAGGAGGCGTATTCCCCGGGCGTACCGAAAAAGCTTTCGCTGCTGCTGCAAAGGCAGAGTATGCGGTTTGAGTATTCAAGCGCACGTCCGATATCGTGTGAGACCATGATAATAGTCATTTTGTCCTTTTTGTTAAGCTCCGAGATGATGTCGTACATTTCAGCCGAAGCAGCAGGGTCGAGTCCCGTCACCGGTTCGTCGAGAAGCAGGAGCTTTTTTGCCGCACATAAGGCTCTAGCCAGAAGCATTCTCTGCTGCTGACCACCCGAAAGCTCACGGCAGCTCCTTTCGGCAAGCTCCGATATGCCCAGACGCTTCATAGCTTCTGCGGCAGTTTTTTTCTCAGCGGAGGAGTAAAACGGTCTCCAGCCTCTTTGTCCGAGACAGCCCGAAATAACCACCTCACGCACGGTTGCAGGAAAACCGTTCTGCATTGCCGTGTGCTGAGGGAGATATCCTATATCGCTATGGGTAAGACCGCTTCCGAGGACTATTTTTCCGCTGTCAGCTTTTTTTATTCCGAGAAGGCACTTGACGAGCGTACTTTTTCCCGAGCCGTTCTCGCCGAGAATACATAGATAGTCGCCCTCGTTAATGGCGAATGAAAGCGAGCTTAAAACGTTCATGCCGTCATAGCTTGCGGTTATATTGTCGCATCTGAGAATTTCCATCAGTAAAGAGCCTCCTTGAGATTTTTCAGATTCTGCCGCATAAGGTCGATATATGTGACATTGTTTTCAAAATTTTCCTGAGATACGTTATGGCAGGACTGAAGCGGCAGCATTTCAGCTCCCGTTGCGGCGCAGAGCTTCTCTGCGAGCTTTTTCGTTGAGAATTCAAGATAAAATACCGTATCAATTTCATGTTCGAGGATCTCATCTATCAGAAATGCCATTGTATAGACTCCCGGCTCGGACTCGGAGCTGCATCCGCTGAATGCCGCAAAATACTCCAGATCGTAGTCATGAGTCAGATAACGGAAGGGGAATTTGTCACCGATAACAATAACGTCATTCGGGGCATTCTCTGCCATTTCCGCAAAGTCGCGGTCAAGCTCTTCAAGCTGAGCAATATAGTCCGCAGTATTTGTTTCATATATATAGGACTCAGCTGTGTTCGCTTCGCAGAGAGCTTCGCTTATTCCGCTCACGCACTTAATCGCATTCTGCGGAGAGGTCCAGATATGCTCGTCATAGCCGCCGTGAGAGGAATGTTCCTCGTCGGAATCATGCTCATCCTCGTCATGCTCTTCTTCATGAGCATGGTCATGGTCATGACCGCTTGGAGAGGCACCTGCGACAGCTTCCTCCTCAAGAGGGTCAATGTAGTCAAAAAGACGTATTATCGTCATATCTCCCGTATCAAAGGAGTCAAGAATCTTATCGACCCAGACCTCGCCCTCTCCGCCGAGATAAATAAACACGTCGCACCGCTGGATTTCCGCAATATCAAGCGGAGTCGGTTCGTAAGAGTGAGCCTCAGCTCCCGGACAGAGCAGCATGGTGATATCTGCTTCTCCGCCTGTTACGGCTCTTGCGAAATCGTAAGGAGGAAAGCACGTTGTAACGATAGAGAGTGTTCCGCTGTCCTTCTTCTCGTACGACGAACAGCCTGTAAGGATTCCCGAAACAAGAAGCGCCGCAGTCATTATACATAAAAGCTTCCTTCTCATCATAACTGCACCGCCTTGCTGCATTCGGAGCATTTACCGTAGAATACCGTCTGAGACGAATCCACGGTAAAACCGTGATGCTCGAAAATATGGTTCTGTGCTTCGGAAAGAAAATCGCAGTCAACGTGAATCAGCTGACCGCAGGAGGTGCATTTCAGATGAAAGTGCTCGTGACAGCAGTCGGCTTCCTCAATATACTGAAAGCATGCTCCCGTTGAACCGTCGAGAATATATTTGCGGACAAGACCCTGCCCGACGAGCTTTTCCAGCTGACGGTAAATAGTAGCCGTGCCCATGGGAGTTCCCTCGCCTGCGAGAAATACGCTGATTTCCCGTACGTTTGTATGCTTGTCCTTGTTCCGTATGAGAAAAGCAAGAAGATTTTCCTTCTGCTTCGTTTTGTACCCTGAGTTGTTTTTCATGACATCCTCCGATGAAACTGAAAATGATTTTCAATTTCAATTTTAACATATTATCACCGGTTTGTCAAGACTAACGCCGATGGCTGCGATTATAAATTGTTGTTATGCGGGGAGTATTTTCGCAACCTGCTGGGGAAAACCTTTCTGAAGAAAGGTTCTTCCCCAGACCCCTTTCCAAAGACTTCAACTCAAATTTTCCAGATAGGGGCATGCCCCTATCTGGAAAATTTAAATAAAAGTTTTAGGGAGGGAGTTTGAGGGATGACCCTTTTTCAAA
>JAFTPG010000054.1 GCA_017463375.1 Ruminococcus sp.
ACTGTCGAGATTGGATTCGCCGTTTACCACACCCCACGCATTTACAAAGTCGAGAAATTTTTTCTTGTTCTCACCGGAAAGCGCTTCGGTCAGAAATTCCTCGTTTATCATCAGCACTTCCATTTGCTTCTGTACTGCTTTGTTCTGTTTGGTGCTTCGTGCTTGCGGATCAATGTTGCCGTAATAAAATTCTTCTATAAATTTGAACATATCGTTACCTCCTTTGATTTTCTACCATAATTGTACTCAAAGGCGGCTTAATAGTCGAATGTACCGCTATAAAAAGAAAAATACCGAGAAAACCCTTTTACAGTTCTTCTCGGTATTCATCTTTTTAGACTTGTCTTTGCTAATACCGGATAATTCAATGCATTAGATGTAGTTTCTAAATTACTTCCTTATCAGGTGTTAGCATTTTCGGAAGTGCTTTTTTTCGTTTTCCTGATATACCAAAAATCTCACACAGTAATATGCACCCCGGAAGTCAGACGCTTTCGGGGTGCATATCATACTATTTTTCAGTTTTATTGAGGCAGAAGCTGCTTTCTTAAAAGAACCATATCAAACGCATCAACAAAGCTGTCGCTGTTCAGATCAGCACAGCCGCAGTCCATGGACTGTGAGCTGTCTGCACATAAAAGGTATTTCTGAAGAATTACAGCGTCGGCGATATTTACTTCACCGTCACCGTTTGCATCGCCTGAGATAACAGCTTCATCCTGAACCGCTTCAAGAGTTACCTGCTTGTTTTCCGCATCAATTGACTTAACCTTTATCGTACCCTCGCCGATATAAGTTTTATAATAGCTCGGAAGGAACACCGGACTTACACGTCCATTCGTAACATAATCATAGCAGAGCAGATATGTGTCCTTATCAATAACGTCGCCAACGCTCAGCGTTCTGACATCGACATAATTTATCTCGTCGTACTCGGGAGCAAGATATATGGTAACACCGTCGATTCCCACAAGCTCCGCATTCCAAGGCAGAACATATTCGCTCACGCCGACTAAAGAAACAAGGTCAAAGCTTCCGTTTGTATTGACGATATTTGCTATCATTCCGATACCATTCTCATCATCGTAATTGAGCGTATCGCCTGCATTGAGCTTCTGACCGAGAACAAGCCCGGATGTATTGTAGATTTTCGGCTCAGTGTAGTTATATACAACAATTACGCCCTCAGGGACGTTAGCTTCGGCTGAAAGAGTGCTCCAGCTTTCCTGATCAGAGCTATAAACGATCGTTTCAAGAGCTTTGCATGAATAGAACGCCTCCTTGCCAAGAAGCTCCACACTCGCAGGAATTGACACACTTGTGAGGTTATCGCACATACTGAATGCTCTTTCACCGATGGATTCAACTCCGTCGGGAACAGCTATTGTATCAAGTGCGGAGCAATAGCTGAACGCTCCGTCACCGATCGACGCAGTATTTTCAGGAATTGCGATTTCCTCAATTGATGAGTAGTAAAAAGCCAGATTTCCGATCGCTGTCACAGTGGACGGAAGCTTGATATATCTGACGCTCTTATACGCAAAGGCACGTTCATCGATTGCGGCAACAGTATATTCAGCATCATTGTAAACCACCTTTTCGGGAATCTCTACAACGCTTGAATTTACAGCAAGTCCTGCGACAGAAGCATTGACGCCGTCAAGCACAGTATAATTCACACCGTCTGCTTCAAAGGTAACGCTTTCTGAGGTCTCAGCACTTTCAACAGATGTATCTGCCTGCACAGCTGCTGCGGCAGAAACCGTCATTGCGGACAGAGACGCTGTCAGCGCCATAGCTGAGATTATTAAGTTTTTGATTTTCTGATTCATGTAAACTCCTCCTTTATTTTCATACATTGGTAATTATATCATATCCGAAAACATTTTTCAAGCCGTTTCAGATCTCCTCAGCATCCTGTTGGAATGGCGTTTATACAAAACAATAAGGCGGACAAAATTGTCCGCCCTGATTTTATATACAGAAATAATCAATTATTCTTCCTTACTCCTAAGCGCAAAAGCAGCCGCAATGGCTCCCACGCCTGCGAGGGCGATACCGGCAATACCGCTGTCGCCTGTTTTGGGAGAATTATTCTTCTTAGCGGCAGTTGTCTTTGCGGGAGCTTTAGTTGTCACCGTAGTCGAGGTCACATCCGTCGGAGCTGCTGTCGGAGCCTGTGTTGAAGTGATCTCCTCCGGCGCTGAAGTTACTTCGGGAGTCGTCTCCTGTGCAGAGGTTGTCTCAGCAGCAGTTGACGTTACAGTGGTTGTGGTTGTTGCAGTCGTTGTTGTGACGGTTGTGGTGGTGGTTATGGGTACAATTTCACCTTTTACCAATCCTGCACCGTATGGAGTTCCATAAGACAGAATAGAGTATTCTTCATACTTATCAAATTGATTTGCCGCTTCATCCATCCTCACATATTTTTCAAAATCGCCATATATTTCGTTAGGCACATATATCTGATACTGATGAATATAATCATACTCTTCTGCTGCCTCATCAATTATCTCATAGCCATCAAAGCACATAAATTTCCACTCTAATGGGAATCCAAAATCAGCTGAGGTCAGCGTATTGTCAAGCGGCACGCTTTCTTCAACATCAAAACGATAATAAGGTGATAAACTACCGTTTAAAAATGATTTACGAAGTTTAGCCATCGGATTTTCTATATAACTCTCACCGCTCGATATCGGAGGAAACAAATTTTCAAACTTTTCATCATCCGTTAATGTTTCATCACCAAAACCTGCTGTTATTTCTTTAGAGTTAGAGTCTCCAAATTTCTCAATAAATTCTTCATCACTCATTGCAAGGAGGTCTTCGTAAGTGTACCTGACTTCTTCGGCATGAGCTGTAATGCCAGCTGACATAAATCCCAGAGCTGTAAGCAGTGTGAGAGCTGCTGATAAGGATTTCATATTTTTCATAATTACGCCTCCTCAAAAATTTCTCTTAGATTATCAAATGACATCTCCATTTCCCATTACAATTATTATAGCACAATAAAGCAAGATTGTAAACATTTTCCAGCTATTTTGTTTGAATTCTACCGTTTGCGCAATAGATGCAAATGTCTTTTATGCAATTCGGATATCAGAGATTTTCTGACAAAATAAAAACGACCGCACAAAGACCTTGAATAATCTTTGTGCGGTATTGAATTAAGGAACCAATAACTTTCTGAGCAGAATTTTGTCAATAGAATCAACTATACCATCCGAATCGAGATCGGCAGCCGCCGTGTCAATTGAGACCTCCCTGCGGAGCAGCCATCCGCTGAGAGCAGCGAGATCAGCGGCATTAACGAGTCCGTCGGAGTTTACATCTCCTCTGAGCTCGAGAGCAACAACGGTATAGCCGTTCTCCCCGAGGATTCCTGCGGCAGTACTGCTCTCGTATACATAAAGAACTGTTCCGTAATAGAACGCATTCTCTCCGATTTCGGTAACGGTCGAGGGAAGCGTAACGTCCGTGACATTGAAATTCGAGCCGAAAGCGTTGTCCCCGATTGAAGTTACGGTGTAAATTCTGCCGTCGCTCTCAACTTTCGCAGGAATGACAATGCTTCCGTTTGCGGCAAAACCGCTGTTGTTCTCCCAGACTCCGCCGTCGCCGACAGACGCAGTCATTGTTGTTTCATCGAGAACGTATCGTACTCCCTGACTGTCTGCTCTGTTTGTAAGAGTCTCGCAGGTACGGTTGAGATTGGTAAGCTCTCTGTCAAGCTCGTAGAACGGATAAAGCTCGACAGCTCCCACAGCGATGAAATCCTCGTCAATGAGACAGCTCTTATCGTTTTTCTTAGTAGTAAATCCAAGGAGCTTGTAAACATTTCCGTTCTCGTCGGTGTACTGCTCGGCGCAGTCTCTATCAAGGAGCGAAAGAGCTGTTACAGCGGTCTTGTTGGTGATCGACTGGTGAACGGTATCCTTGAAGCCATAGGCAGTCTCGTCGGAGTAGCTCACATCGCCGTCCGGCAGGTGGAAGGTCACGCTGTAGCCCTGATGTCCGCCCTCGAGAAAGGCAATGGGAGTGATCTTAACATCCGTATTGTTTCCGAGCGAGGTAAACGTGTCGGCGCTCCAGTAGTTGCGGCTGTCGTTGATATTGAGGGAGGTAAGCTTTGTAGTTCCTGCCTCGGCAGCAACCTGACAGTTGAAAGCGCAGCCGAAAAACGGAATATGAAGCGCATAGTAGCCGTCCTCGGTAAGCTCCTGATTGCGTGTATTGATGCCGTAAGTAGTATATGCACTGCTGTAGCCTTCATTATTCACAGTAAACGACGCATACCAGTTTCCGAGCTGCATAGGCTCAGTGATTCCCTCGGCTTTGTAGAGGAATGTAAATCCGCCGTGGCTGTCCTCAGTGAATGTATAGGACTGGTCGAGGAAATTCACGGTATTCGTCTCGTCGATGGCAAGCGGCTCGGAGTCCATGTAATAGCCAGCCGGACGGGAATCCTCTGTGACCTCCTTTTCGGGGTCGGAATCGCCCGAAACGGACACGCTTCCCATGTAATTGGCATTGAGGGCAGTATTATACTGCAAGTCCTCGTTGGCAAATCTGGTGCAGTAGAGCGTATCATAGACTGCGTCGTCGTTCAGCTCGGAGATACGCATATAGACATCCCACTCGCCGCCGGGCATGGTTTCGGGAAGCGTAAGCTCCAGCGACTCCTCATTGAGTGAAGCCGAAGCCCAGTCCCTCGCATTCAGGTCGGTGGTGTAGGTATAGGTTATATCCCCGTTGGAGAGAAGAATCTCGACCTCCTTGTCCTTAGGAGTCTCAGAGAAGCCCGTGTTTTCCACGGAGAAGTCCATATTGAGAGTTCCTCCTGCTTCGGCAGCTTCGCTGAGGGCGCTCGAACGGAGTACAAAGCGGTATCCGAGATGAGCACGCATGAACTGCCAGACGGTTTCGCCGTAGAATGCGCTGTTGTCGCAGGAAACTCCGAGCTTCGAGTCAAGCTCCTCGTCAAAAATGAAATCGTCGTAGCCCATCCACTTCCAGCTTGCTTTATACGAGCCGCTTTCCTCCTGAGTAACAGTTCCTGCGTAGTCGTAGTCGCCGAGACCGCAGTTTTCATAGAGAGTTTCAATCTCAGCAAGTCTTGCCTGAGCCTCGGCTTCAGTCTCGTAGGTCGAGCTGACAGTGCGTGTTTTGTAGATATTGCAGTTGATTCTCAGCAGGTTGGTATAGTACATCTCGGGCAGGGCATTTTCGGGCTGCCATGTAGTATATTTGAGTCTCCACTCGTCGTTTCCCGAGAATTCGCCGCCGTAGGACGGAGCACTGCTGAGCCATGCAGTTTCGCCTGCACGGTTGGAATATGTTCCGAGGTCGCTGTCCGAGCCCATATAGCCGTCGTTGTACATTCCCACACGGGCAGCCTTTTTCGCAAGCTGAGGGTCGTCTATTGAGTAGGTCATATCAGCCGCCGTTGTGGAGATTCCGCAGTAATCCGAGAGCCACTGACGGAAGGTGTTTGGAGTTCTCACCGTTATGGGAATACTGTCGGGAGTGATATTCAGGAACGCGTCAAGCACCTGCGCCTTGCATTCGAGGGAGGTATATTTGCCGCCCCACTGTTCTCCCCAGCAGCCGACAAAGCCTGTTTCCACAAAAGAGATAACGTCCGCATATTCCGTAAGCAGACCGCTTTCGCCTATCTGCTCGATATGCCGAAGAACCTGCGAGAACTCGGCAGGCTCGGGATTTGTAGTTCCGTTGTCATCGTAGCGGAAACGGATTCCGACCGTAGTACCGTTTGCACGGGCACTTTTGAGAGTTTCCTCAAGGCTGGTAAAAAAAATCTCATCAAAGTCATAATCAATGCCGTCCTCGTTCATCGCCGAGGAGTAACCGCCGATTCCGATAAGAAGCAGGGAGTATTTCGTTACAGCAGTCGTCCAGTTTTTGCCGGGCTGCGCTCTTATCCAGATTGCGGAGGTATAGCCGCTGTCGCATGAGCCGAGGTCGTACTCGGTGGACTCGCTGTAGTTCAGACCGGAGTCCTTCATCGCAGAGTCAGCTGCCGACGCCGGAAGATAGGCTGTCATACTGCCAAGCACACAGAGAGCGGAAGCAGTTCCCAGCAGACGATTGATTGTTGATTGTTTGCGTTTCATATTCTCAGTCCTTTCTGTTTTTGAAAAAGCTGTACTGCATTTTATATATACATTATAAATAGTATACGGAGCTTTGTCAATGTCGTTTTTCTGCAAGACAAAACCCCGATGCCAAGGCATCGGGGTTCAATTAGTGTCAACACACCCTACAAAGCTGAATGAACAGCAATAACCCTCATTGAAGAAATCGTATACGAATCGCCTGATTCGCTGAGCCTGAACTCAACCGTCTTTGCGACCTCACGGCTGAAATTATCGCTGAGCTCCATCCAGTAGGGAATCTCGCTGAGGTAGTCAACAACGAGCGTATATTCACTGCCGTCCTTTGAAACCGACGTGATCCGTGGCACATACGAGAATGTAACAGGATTCACGGGAACGTTGTAGGACTTTGACTCCTCATTATAGTAGAATTTCAGCTCACCTGAGCCAACAGTCGCATGAGTGAGCGCCGGGAGTTTCTCGCCGAAAAGCCGGGCAGCATAAGCCTCGATGTCAATTGCCGGAACAGAGATAACATCAAAGGTCTTGCCGTACTTTTCCATATCGTCGGCGGACATGACCAGCGACCAGAGCGCCGCAGAAATAATCTGTTCTGACGAGAGCGCAGACGGAGACTCGAACTCGCCGATGTCCATGATAACCGCAGGATAAATCACATTGGTGAAGTCGCTTTTTTTCTCCTCGCCCGAGGTAAAGCTATGGAAAGACCGCACAGCAAATTTCACTGAAGAGGCCATTCCAACGACGGCAAAAAGAGTAAACACAACTCCCAAAGCGGCGTAGATACGGCGTTTCAGCACTCCCGAGCCGTTCCTGCGTACGGAATCCTCTGCCTCGTCAGGCTCTGCCTTTTCGGCACGTTCATCGGCGATCGAATCGGGGTTCTCCTCAAGGATCTTCTCCAGAGCAGCGGTGATTCCGCCCTTTTTGCGTTGTTTACGGCTATTCCGCGAATTCCGTGCATTATTTTTCCGAGGTTCAGCATTCACATCGCTGCTTGCTTCGGAAGCGTTATCCTGAATCGCCCTGAGTTCGTCCTTGATATCCATTCCGACCTCCCATAAAATTTAACAAGATTTATCTTATCTGACCGTCACCGTTGACAAAATATTTAATAGTAGTAAGCTCCTTGAGTCCCATAGGACCTCTTGCGTGGAGCTTCTGTGTGGAGATACCGATCTCAGCTCCGAGACCGAACTCTCCTCCGTCGGTGAATCTGGTGGAAGCATTGACATACACAGCCGCCGCATCGACCTCTTTTTGGAACTTTCTTGCGGAGGCAAGAGAGCTTGTAACAATACACTCGGAATGCTTTGTTCCGAATCTTCTGATATGAGAAATCGCCTCGGAAATGTCATCAACGACCTTGATTGAGATGGTAAAATCGAGGAATTCCGTTGCGTATTCAGCGTCTGTTGCAGGGAGAACAGAGTCTCCGAGAATGGCAGCAGTGCGCTCGCAGCCATAGATTTTAACGCTGTGCTCACTGAACTTCTCAGCAATCATCGGGAGAATTTTCTCAGCGCAGTCCTTATGAATAAGAAGGCTCTCAACGGCGTTACACACGGAGGGACGGGAAGTTTTGCCATTATTGACAATATTCACAGCCATCTCAGGGTCAGCCGAGGAGTCAACAAAAACGTGACAGTTGCCTGTTCCTGTTTCGATGACGGGAACGGTTGCCTGCTTCACGACAGCCTGAATCAGACCTGCGCCGCCTCTCGGGATGAGAACATCAAGATAGCCGTTGAGCTTCATCAGCTCGGCAGTAGTCTCACGGGAGGTGTTCTCCACAAGCTGAATCACATCAGCGGGAAGTCCTGCTGACTCGACCGCTTTTCGCATTATATTGCTCAAGCATTTGTTGGAGTTTATTGCCTCCTTGCCGCCCTTGAGAATGACAGCGTTTCCTGCCTTGAGACAGAGCGCAGCAGCGTCAACGGTAACATTCGGACGCGACTCAAAAATTATTCCAATTACGCCCATAGGCACTCTTGTTTTAACAATTTCCAGTCCATTCGGGCGGGTAGTTCCTTCAATAATTTCACCAACAGGATCATTTAAAGCGATTAATTCGTCAACACCTTTAGCCATACCGTTGATTCGGTTTTCGTCGAGACGCAGCCGATCCTGCATAGCCTCGGACATTCCGTTTTCGGCAGCAGCCTGCAAATCCTTGAGATTTTCGGCAATAATAAGCTCGGCATTACCGCGAAGAGCCTCGGAAATCGCCGATAATGCGTCGTTTTTGAGCTTAGTGAGTGCGGATGAAATATACGGCTCAGCATTTTTCGCATTGAGTCCGAGCTGTTCAACGTAAGTCATAAGAAACGCCTCCATATTCAATAAGTTTTAATAAAATATCTCAAATTATTTCCTCGGATTAGCTAAAAAAATCGTACCAACTTCCTTGTCCTCGAAAAGATCATAGAGAAGCTCAGGATCATTTCCGTTCATGATAACCATGTCAATCCCGGCTGCTGTAGCGATTTTTGCAGCATTGATTTTCGTGGTCATACCGCCCGTTCCGAGCTTGGAGCCTGCACCTCCTGCAACCTTTTCGATTTCAGGAGTAATCTTTTCAACAACGTGAATCGGCTTGGCATCGGGATTTTTTCGAGGGTCATCGTCGTAGAGACCGTCGATATCGGAGAGGATCAGCAGCAGATCAGCCTTCGCAAGAGAAGCTACGATTGCCGAAAGAGAGTCATTCTCACCGATTTCAAGTTCAAGCTCATCAATAGCGATCGTGTCGTTTTCATTGACGATCGGAATGACCTTCATCTCGATAAGCTTCGCAATTGTATTTTCAAAGTTTTTACAGTGGTCGGTATTTGAAATAATAGTTTTAGTCAAAAGAATCTGTGCAACTGTGACAGTATATTTAGCAAACATGTCGTCGTAGATGTGCATCAGCTCGCACTGTCCGATAGCCGCAACAGCCTGCTTTGTCTGGGTATCCTTAGGTTTTTCGGGAAGCCCGAGCTTTCCGGCGCCGAGACCGATCGCACCGGAGGAAACAAGGATGACCTCCCTGCCGGAATTGTGCAGGTCGGAGATAACTCTGACCAGATTTGTCATTCGGCGGATGTTAAGTTTTCCCGTTTTATGGGCAAGAGTTGACGTGCCGAGCTTAATTACGACACGTTTTTTGTCGGAAATATGTCTCATTTATGAATTCTCCGTTCAATTTACTTTATTTTGCGGACTGCCGGCGAGCCACGCCCTGAGATTATCGCAGACAATTCCGAGCAAGCGCTCACGAGTCTCGAGAGCCGCCCATGCCGTGTGGGGCGTGATTACGCAATTTTTCGCGGTTTTCAGAGGAGTTTCAGGCGACATCGGCTCCTGTTCAAGGACGTCGAGGTATGCAGCCGCAATTTTTCCGCTGTTGAGTGCGTCCGCAAGGTCGTTTTCGACCACAACCGGACCTCTCGAGGTGTTCACAAGAACTGCGCCCGGCTTCATCACGGACAGCAGATCGCTGTTGACAAGCCCCTTTGTCTGCTCCGTCAGAGGGCAGTGAAACGTCAGTATATCGGCATTTTCAGCAGCTGTGCGGATGTCAGTGACTCTGTAGGGACAGTCCTTGGGAGCCGTTCTTGTGCTGACGATAATATTCATCCCGAACGCCTCGCCGATTTTGGCAACAGCCCTGCCGATCGAGCCAAAGCCGACTATTGACAGCGTCTTTCCTGCAAGCTCGCAGGTCGGCACGGGGAAATATGAAAAAATCTCCGAGCGTTCCCACTCACCCTGAGAAACTGCCGAATTATAGGCATTTATACGGTTCGAGTGATCGAGAATATACGCAAAAACCTGCTGTGCAACGGCATTTGTCGAATACTGACCCGCATTGCATATGGTGATTCCCCTGTCTGCGGCATAATCTATATCAACGTTGTTGTAGCCCGTGGCAAAAAGCCCGATATACCGCAGATTCGGGCATTTGTCGATGACCTCCCTTGTGATCGGAACCTTGTTGCAGAGCACAGCGTCTGCGTCGCCGATATTTTCAGCGGCATCCTCCGGCTTTGTGAGACTGAAGAGCTTCACATCTCCGAACTGCTCCAGCACAGAGGGAGAGATGTCATCGTTCATTGTCATTGTTTTCCAGTCAAGGACAACTATCTTCACTTCACTTCATCTCCCGAGTCATCCCCGACGGTTTCTTCCGCCTTGATTTCAGCCGCGTCAGCCACCGCAGCTTCGTCAGTTTTGGTGCTGTCCTTTTTCTTCCAGATGAACGTGGATACAAATGCAGCCGCAAGCATCAGAACCTCTGCGGCTCCGACAAAATAGAAGAGCGTCTTACTGTCAGAGAGCCATAATACGAGAGAAAACGGAATCGCAATGCCCATGATGAGCTGATAGGGCTTCTTTTCACGGCTGTACATTATCATGAAAAATACGAGTCCGAGACATGCAAAAATCAGGTGGACATTGAATGGAAACGGGAACAGACCGGGCTTGTCATAGCCCTCTGCCATTGTTGTGATAAAATCTGTAATATTCATTATTGCTCCAATCCGCAGTGCGGAGACTGTCCTTGAACGGCGCACAGTCATGCCGTGATGTCGATTAGAATCCTGCTGACTGAGGGCGTTTTTTCATCATCAGCCGCAAAATACTCTTTATAAGTATAACATAATGCGGCATACTTTTCAAGTGCTTTTGCGAATTTATCACGGGAATCATTTTCAAAATTAAATAATTTATGTATTACACTATCCGACTGTAGGGGCAGCCCTTGCGGCTGCCCGTGCGTGAATTTTAACGTCACTTCGGGCGACCGCAAGGGTCGCCCCCTACAGGAATCATCTGCAATAATACACCTTTTTTAAATTAATCTCCTTGCGGATTTATCAGCAGAACCGAACTCTGTTTCACCTGTACAACATGATCATTCGCCGATTCAACTATTAATTATTTTTTATTTTATGAGAGTGCTGGACAAAATTTCCTGACAGTGTTAAAATAGTATATACAGAACAGAAAAAGGATGTGGTTTATGAATATTCTCCATTTTAAATATGCAGTTGCTGTTGACGAGACAAAATCCATAAGCAAAGCCGCCGAAGCACTGTATATGGGACAGCCAAACCTGAGCAGAGCTATCAAGGAACTCGAAAGCTCGCTCGGAATCACTATTTTCAAGCGGACTCCCCGAGGTATAACTACTACTCCGGAGGGTGAGGAATTCCTGCGCTATGCAAGAAAGATCACCTCCATGGTGGACGAGGTGGAGAGAATCTATGTGGACGGTAAAAGCCGCAGACAGCGTTTTGCAGTCTGTGTTCCGAGAGCCAGCTATATTGCGTGCTCGTTCGCTGCCTTCACAAGGGATATCGGACGCTCCGAGTCTATGGAGATCAGCTATAAAGAAACAAACGCCATGGAGACTATAGATAATGTTCTCCGGGGCGAATGCGGAATCGGTATAGTTCGCTACCAGACAGTTTTTGACAGATATTTCAACGAGCTGTTCGATGACAAAAGGCTCGTTTCTCAGGAGCTTGCTGAGTTCAGGCTCGTAATAATCGTCTCGAAAAACAGTCCCATCGCAAATAAGGAGCTCATAACTCCTGATGATTTGTCGGGACTTACCGAGATCACTCATTCAGACCCCTATGTTCCCGCAATGTCTCAGCTGAAAATCAACAAGGCTGAGTTCTCCGAAAGCGTGGACAGACGTATCTTTGTGTTCGACCGCGGAATACAGTTCGAGCTGCTCGAAAGCAATTACGATACATTTATGTGGGTTTCGCCGGTACCGGAAGTCTTTCTCAAGCGCCACGGATTAGTGCAGAAAACCTGCATCCTGAACGAAAAGACCTATAAGGACTTGTTTATCTGGAGAAAGGGCTACAAGCTGACTCAGCTTGACCACTCTTTCATTGACGCAGTGAACCACGGAAAATCTGCGTTCATTGATTCAGAACATCACGGGGATTTCTTGCTTCCGTTTGTAAATGACTCCGATTGACCGGGTCTGTATATGTAATGAAAACGTCCCTCTGCTGTAGCAGGCAAAGGGACGCTTTTTTTATCTGCGTTTACTGCAGTTTGCATCGAATGACGGATTGCACGCATAGAAGTTGCGTGAATTGAGATTGTCCTGAGTTATTCTCAGCGCCTCGCCGAAACGCTGGAAGTGCACTATCTCTCTCTGACGCAGGAATCTGATCGGATCACGGACATCAGGGTCATCGGCAAGACGAAGAATGTTGTCATAGGTCGTGCGTGCCTTCTGCTCCGCTGCCATATTCTCGTGAAGGTCGGTTATTATGTCTCCCTTTGACTGGAAATACGCCGCTGTAAACGGTGCTCCCGAAGCGGCAATGGGATAGATTCCCGTTGTGTGGTCAACAAAATAGGTGTCGAATCCGCTTTCCTTTATCTGCTCCATTGTGAGATTTCTCGTCAGCTGATAGAGTATCGCCGAGATCATTTCGACGTGTGCAAGCTCTTCTGTACCTGAATTACTGCCTTAATTGCCCCACTGTCTGAATAAAGACCCGTTTTCAGCTTGTTTTTGCAGCACCGCACAAAGCTTGTGCAGTCTGTCTTTTATTCAGGACAAACAATATGCCGCTTCCGGTCACATATAATATGACGATGGGAGTTGATAAAATGGAACAACCGCAGAAGAACATCACTGTTGAAGCACAGGATCCGGCTGCATTACGGCAGGCGCTCAAAATCGGCATTTATAAGAGCCTTTGTGCACAAGGACTCATCAGCAGCCGCTGCCTCATGCAGCTTATGCAGATGCAGAGAGGCGGAAAAACGTGTCAGTAAAGGTTGCCGCCTATTGCCGTGTCTCAACGGATAAGGACGAGCAGCTCAGCTCTCTTGAAAGTCAGCGGAGATATTTTGCCGGGTACATAGAAAAAGCGGATGGCTGGGAACTTGCAGAGGTATACTACGATGAAGGCGTCAGCGGTACCTCCACCAGACGCCGTGAGGGCTTTCAGCGGATGATGGACGATGCACATGCAGGGAAGATACAGCTGATCATCACCAAGGAGGTAAGCAGATTTGCCCGTAACACGATAGATACGCTATCCTGTACAAGACAGCTTAAAGACATCGGAGTAGGCGTGTTGTTTATCAATGATAATATCAATACTCTTGAGCCTGACGGCGAACTGCGGCTTACCATTATGGCAGGCATCGCTCAGGAGGAGAGCCGCAAGACCTCTGAGCGTGTCAGGTGGGGACAGAAACGCCGCATGGAACAGGGCGTAGTATTCGGCAGAAGTATGCTGGGATATGATGTCAGGGACGGCAGGCTGTTCATTAATCAGGAGGGTGCGGAGATCGTACGTCTGATTTTCCACAAATATGTCAATGAAAACAAGGGTACTCATGTCATTGCAAGAGAGCTTCTGGAATCGGGTATCCGTCCTATGCGTGTCAGTGAGTGGAGCAGCACGGTCATTCTCAGAGTCCTTCGCAGCGAAAAATATGCAGGCGACCTCTGTCAGAAAAAGACCTTCACGCCGGATTACCTGACCCACAAAAAGAAATATAACAGGGGGGCAGAGGAAAAAATATACATAAAAAACCACCACGAGCCCATAATAGAGCGTGATATCTGGGAAAAAGCGCAAGCCATTCTTGCAGCGAGAGCCCTGACGGAGGAACAGAAATCGAGACACAGCTGCCGTTACTGGTGCAGCGGCAAGGTCATCTGCGGAGAATGCGGAGGACGCTTTGTCAGCCGTACAAAAAAGCTGTCGAACGGCACCTATAAGGCGTGGAGATGTGCAGCAGCGGCAAAGCATGGCACAAAAAAGCTTGACAGCTGCGGAGAGCTTATCGGCTGTAACGGACAGTCGGTCAATGACCGGGTGCTTCTGGCAAGCGTGGCATATGTACTGCGGCTTCTGAAAATCAACCGTAAAGAGCTTGTTGCTGAAATGACTGCGGAGATTCAGACAGTCATGAATATGCCTGAACAGACGGATATCAGCCCGCTTGAGGAGAGTATCCGCAGAATCAGGCTCAAAAAGCAGAACCTGCTTGACAAATTTCTTGAGGGCATCGTATCGTCTGCGGATTATCAGCGGCAGAATCATCTGTACGATGAGCAGATCAGCGAGATTCAGGAAAAAATTGACCGTCAGAACCAGCTGCAAGCGGAGTCTGCGTATCAGACAAGCAGGACGGAGGAGTGCGTCGGGTATCTGGAGCAATTCACGGACTCTGAGAAAGCTGATGAGCATATCTGCGCTGAAACGGTGGAGCGCATTACCGTTTACAATGGGCATCTGCTGGAGGTCAAGCTGAAATATGCTCCGCCCGTCCGGTTGAAGTACAAAGCCTCAGGCAGAGGCAGTAATTACAGAACAGCGTTTGAATATGAAAACAGCCTGTCCCCGTGATTTTCGCACAGGAACAGGCTAAGAACCTGTCCACACAGGATTCATGTGCGGATTTTCGAGCACAATTTTGTTGAGGACAAGGCAAAAAACGCAGGAATGCTGTCGCATTTCAAGTTTTTTAACGCAGTCAACAGCGAAATTTGCCGAAAAGACGTGCATTATATCCTATGTGGACAGGTTCTAATAATTTTATCCAATTACCTTTTCAAAATCCGAAGCCGGATGCTTGCAGAGAGGACATACAAAATCCGGAGGAAGCTCCTCGCCTTCGTACTCGTATCCGCAGACAGTACATCTCCAGATAGTCTTTCCGGATTTTTCCGCATCCTTAGGCTGAGGCTTTGGTTTTATATTTGCATGATAGTAAGCATACGTTGCCGAGGGAACACTGCTTATTACGTCCATATCCGTAACATCGGCAATAAAGAGCGTATGCGTTCCGAGATCGGTGCTGCTTACGACCTTTGCGGAAATATAGGAATTCACTCCCTTAGTGACATAAGCTATGCCGTTGGCGGAATAGCTGTAATCCTCAAAGCCGTCGAACTTACTGCTGCTTCGTCCTGACTGGAAGCCGAAACGCTTGAAAAGCTCAAAGTCAGCGTCCTCGCTGATGACAGAGATATTGAATTCTCCGCTTTCCTTTACCAGATCATGCGTAAGATTAGCCTTATTTACGGCTATGCTGATACGGTTAGGCTCGGACGTAACCTGAATGGCGGTATTGATAATACAGCCGTTATCCTTATAGAGATTGGTAGTCAGCACGAAAAGTCCATAGGAAATATTATGCATTGCTTTCGGGTTCATATTAAATCCTCCTTTGTAATATGTATTTCAGTTCATTGATTCTCAGCGGCAAAGCTCCTCGGCAAGAGCTTCGATCTGCATACGACTCTCATCGCTGAGAGAGGATCTGAGCTGCACTGTTGTCTCTGCAAAAGTAAGGTTCTTTGAATTTTCCAGCATTTTATTCATGACCCTTGCAGCTGTCGGAGCCCAGCTTCCGTTCTCGATAAACGCAACTGTCCGATTGCAGAAATTACGCTCTGTGAGATGATTTATGAATTCACGCATAAACGGGAAAACATCGCCGTTGTATGTAGTCGAAGCAAGCACGAGCTTGCCGTAACGGAAAGCGTCCTCCACAGCCTCTGCCATATCGCTGCGGGCAAGATCTGTGAGCACGACCTTTTCGCATCCCTTTTCACTCAGCTTTTCCGCAAGAAGCTCAGCCGCCGCCTTGGTATTGCCGTAAACAGAAGCGTAGGCAATAACAACTCCCTCGCTTTCAACGCCGTAGGATGACCATGTATCATAGAGTCCGATATAATAGCCAAGATCCTCAGTCAGGACAGGCCCGTGAAGCGGACAGATCTTCTGAATATCCAGCTTTGCCGCCTTTCTGAGCAGAGCCTGAACCTGAGCGCCGTACTTGCCGACAATGCCGAAATAATAGCGGCGAGCCTCGCATGCCCAATCCTCCTCAGCGTCAAGAGCGCCGAACTTTCCGAAGCCGTCAGCCGAGAAAAGAACCTTGTCCGCAGCGTCGTATGTTACAATTACCTCCGGCCAGTGAACCATCGGAGCAGTAACAAAGGTCAGCGTATGCTTTCCAAGCTCAAGGGTATCGTTCTCCTTGACAATGATCCTTCTGTCCGCATAGTCAGTGCCGAAGAAATTCTTCATCATATCAAAAGCCTTTGCCGACGCAGCAACAACGGCATCGGGATATTTCTCCATAAAGGCTGTAATATTTGCAGAATGGTCAGGCTCCATGTGCTGAACAACAAGATAATCAGGAGTTCCGCCTTCAAGAGCGCTCTCAAGCTTTTCCAGCCATTCATCCCTGAAATTTCTGTCAACCGTGTCCATAACGGCAGTCTTTTCATCAAGTATCAGATAAGAATTGTAAGCCATGCCGTTCGGTACTATATACTGTCCCTCAAAAAGATCGGTTTCATGGTCGTTTACTCCGATGTATCGGATGTCGTTTGTAATATGCATTATTATAACCTCCATTCAAGAATTTACACCATGATTATACCATAAAAGTTCAGCCTTTGCAATATTGACTTTACGGATAATATGGTTTATACTAAATATATCACGGCACATTCATGCATATATGATATGCTGCGGCTGAAACAGGTGAAAGGAGGTGTACAAATTGGAAAATATCGAGATCTGCCACTGCATGGGAGTCAAGTATTCTGACATTGAACAGGCACTGCACTCGGCTGACAAGCTTTCCGATGTAACGGACGCATTCAAGCACGTTCAGGAGGTAACTTCATGTTCTACAGGATGCGGAGGCTGCTATAACAGCATACTTGAAATCATTTCGGAACTGCTTCACAGATAATACAGTCAATTCCGAAAGCTGCGCCGGATGCGATTTTATATTATCCGCATCCGGCTATTTTTTGATAAGGAAGATCATATTGAAAAAAATCAATAACCACTATACAGATTTATTCAATGCCGCCAAAATCGCATTGAGCTGCGTTGTCTCGATTCTGATTGCGTCATATATAGGACTGAAATACAGCATGACCGCAGGACTTATAACCATTCTCAGCATTCAGGACACCAAAAAGGAAACCGTTTTCACCGCACTCAGAAGGCTCGGAGCATTTTTTGCCGCTATGATGATCTCAACAGTCTGCTTTAAACTGATGGGCTTTAGCATTCCGGCATTCGGCGTGTATATTTTTATTTTTGTTATCGTATGCTATAAGCTTGAATGGAAAAGTGCGATCGTTCCCATATCAGTTCTCGTAACGCATCTTATGGGCGAAAATTCAATTGAGCTGAGCCTGATCCTCAATGAGTTCCTGATATTTGTTATAGGCGCAGGTATGGGAATCATTGTGAATCTGCATTTACGCAGGAGCAGAATTAAAATGCAGACCAGACGCCGGCTGCTTGACGATGAGATAAAGGCTATCCTTGAGCGCATGTCACAGCGTATCCTGACCGATGATAAATCCGATTACAACGGAAGCTGCTTCGACAGAATACAGGAGCTGCTTTTTCAGGCAGAGCAGATTGCACATCTCAACAGAAACAATGCCTTTTCATCCGAAGCCTATGACGAGGAATACCTCAGAATGCGCCGCAGTCAGTGCAATGTTCTTTATGAAATGTACAAGAGCGTTATAAAAATGAATGCAACTCCGAAGCAGTCGCATATTATTTCCGAGTTCCTTTACAAGGTTTCAATCGAGTATCACGAAAAAAATGATGTGAAAAATCTCATGAGCGAGCTTGATGTGATCTTTGATAATATGAGATGTGAAAAAATGCCCGAAAGCCGGGATGAATTTGAAAACCGTGCCGTTCTTTATTCGCTTATGCTCCAGCTGAAGGAGTTCCTGAATATCAAATATTCGTTTATGCAGCAGCAGTAACGAGCTTTTTTCGCAGAAACAGACTGTATTGAGTTACAGGGGCAATTTGCTGACCGATATACCTACATCCGTCAGGATTCCCTTGACCTCGGAATAGGGCATTGCAAAACGCTGATTCAGATATCTCAGGGACGCTCCAAGCTCTCCGTCGGGACCGCCGAGCTGCGAAATAATCGCCATCGCAAGCTTTGGATTGGGATTCTTGATGTTGACTGGATACTGGAGTTTTTATTAATATCTATGTTGTACATAATCTTCCAAATTAATTTCGTTAAGCATTCCTTCATGATGCAGCTTGATCTTATCAGCTATAAGTGAGATCAACTCTGCGTTGGTCGGTTTGCCTTGTGAAATATTAACAGAGTATCCGAAGAAAGAATTCAAGAAATCAATATCAGCTCTATTCCAAGCAGTTTCGATAGCTTTGCGTATCGCACGTTCAACTCTTGAAGCAGTAGTATTGTATTGCGCTGCTACTAATGGATAGAGGTTTTTAGTTATGAGATCCAAAAGGCTGGCATCTTCCAACACTTCAAGTATAGCTGTTCTGAGATAATGATATCCCTTTATATGTGCCGGAACTCTGAATCGACGGATAATATCGGTGACAATAATTTCCATATCAACACTTTGTGCGTTGCGGATTTCCTCCGCCGCTAACATCACGATTGGACAAAGCTCGTTGATTTCAAAAGCGTTAGTAATGTAATACGATGTACCATTTTTGAACGTCCGACATTCTCTGAATCTATCGGCTTCGGGAGAAATAACAATAAACTTAGTTTTATTTGAAGTGAGCTCGGAAGTCTTTTGGATAAACGCAGCAACATCATAATCCTCTGACGAAACGTCGATGAGCACGATATCAGGATACTCCTTTTTTATGCAGTCAAAAATAACATCTGCATCTTTTGGGCGTGTATACGCATATAAACCGGCTTCTCTAAGCTTAGCCGCTATCCTTACTCCCAATTCCGCTGTATCGTTTCCGATGAGTACTTTAATTTGTTTTCTATTCATAACATCATTGCCCTTCTGCATACGCAACATTTTATTTGAACAATATATATTTTAGCAATTTCTGAATAGCAATACAAGTGCGGCAACGTCATTTTTCCTTGAAAATCGTGAGAAAATGTCGAAAGTATAATAATTATGTAATTTTAACAATAAAGGCACAAAAAATCCGGCAAGACTGTTCCTTGCCGGATAAACTTCGGAATAAAAATTACAAGATCAACTGTTAAACTCATTAGCCGACAAGCCAAGCCTGAAGCTCGGATATATCAGTGGTGTCGATATTACCATCAATATTCCAATCAGCCGCAGGGATGTTTATGGTCGTTGTAGTATCGCTCACATAGCTTTTCAAAAGAGAAAGGTCAAACACATTGACAGAGCCGTCACCGTTAACATCGCCCTTAGCAGTTGTAGCAGAAACACCTAAAGTTGAAAGAAGAGTAACATCCTGATCGCCATCACCCCAATAAACGTTACCTATATTATACCATTTACTGTACGTATGATAGGCATGACTTGTATTTGTGTTGTTAAACATTGTTTTGGCATAATTTGCGTCTGTTGCAAAGTAGATAGAATTTGTAACATCAACATTATACCAATCTCCTGAAATATTTATGTAATTCCAAGCGTGACAATGGCAGTCTCCGACAACCTTTATACAGTCCTCCGGAATTCCTGCTGCGAGACATATATGATAAAATACCCTTGAATATCCGCCGCATGTTGCTTTTAATGTATTTAACACCGAAGCTGCGTCCCCCTGATTCGGAGCGGATGAATCGTAGGTAAGATCCTTCTTCAACTCTGAGGCGATTTTTACAGCACGCTGATAGTACTTTAAGTTCGTATCACTTGAAGTGATTGAATAGATATTGTTATCAAGGCACCACGAAGTTGCCATAGTGCTTACAATAGTAGGCACTCCATCTCCGGTAAATTTAAGCTTATCAGAGCCTGTAAAGCTATTAAGCATAATTATTTCTAATGAAGCCGGAACATTTATCTCCTCAAGATTCGGGCAATTCGCAAATGCGCCGCTAAGTATGTGTGTAATACCTTCCGAAACAGTAACTTTTTTAATGATAGTATTGCCGTTGAATGCATTACTATCAATAATTACCTGACGCCCATCTATAATTGCAGGAATCTCGAGTACTGCTTCAGTTCCGGTATACCCTACAATCCTTGCCTGAAGCTCAGTGTCGAGTGCATATTCAACATATTCCAAACCGTTATAGTTTTTGGTTTCAGCAGCGTATGCAGAAATAGTTTCGGTATCAAATATATCAGACATACCCTCTGCTCCGGAATATGCTATGCCGCCGCCAATCGCCAGTACTGCCAGTGTTGATGACAGTATTCTTTTGAAGTTTATATTCATGGTAAATCTCCTTTCGGATTAAAAATTGTTGATATAACCACCGATATACTGCTGAATCATAAGTACATCATTTGCATTCAGTCCATTGCCTCTCGCCTGAACATCGGCAGCGTCCAAGCCGGCTGCCGAGAGAGGGCTAGCACTTGGGTTAGCTATATAAGCTGATATTGCATCTGCATCCTTGCTATCAACAACACCATCCTGATTGGCATCACCAAGAAGAATGGCTTCCATTGTAATAGACGTAGGAGATAAAGTGATATTGCTCGCATTTCTGATAACAGGATTAGTATAAGTGATTTTATCAAAAATGCTGGTTGTAGTCATAGGAGCATAAAGCTTAGTTGATGTTAAGACACCTGTTCCGCCGATAGCATCTCCGTTATAGGTATTCTGCACCTTACGGCTGGTCTCGTTATTAGTAGAACGGAAATAACCACCATCAAGAAGGCTTGTCGCTGTACTCTCGTTAGCGATTACATCTGAATCGTAATTAATGCTGAAATCGAAGTATGCGATACTGCTGTTCTGAGCAATATGATACACTACATATGTCTTGCTTTGTTCTGTTTCAGCTGCGTTTGCTGTTATCATACTCAGCATCGGAACAGTACAAAGAATCGCTGATGTGAATGCGGCAAAAAGTTTCTTAGTATTCATTTTTCCGACTTCCTTTCGTTGTAAATCACAGTACTGTAAACAAATTATATCATGCTGCACAAATAAAAAACAACGCCTTTTTAAGTCGTTTTTTCTTCTTTTTTAGTACGTTTTGGCGTTTTGTCTGTTTTGTCTCAAATAGAAAGTATTAAAAAAATCCGGCGATTATTCTCGCCGGATTTTTATTCAAGATTTAATGAACGCATCAGCGAATCCGGCTGTTTTAAGTCTTTCCAGCATAGATACAGCGTTTTCTTTGTCCGAGAATGCACCCGCCTGCACACGATAGAGGCTATCAGTTGTTGAAGCTGAAGAAGTTAATGTTTTGGACTTAGTTGCTGCGCCTCTGACAGCTGCTACAGCCCTAGCGATAGCCTCGCCGCACTTCTTCTGACCATCTGCTGAGTTGACCTTGCTGAGGTCGGATGCACAGTCAATGAAAACGGTCTCCACCAGTACCGCAGTCGGCTTAGTCTCTCTGATGATGGCAAAGTAATCACGCCCAGAACTATTGAGCTTGACCTTATCGCCGCCCTCGTCGGTACCGTTCGCACGCTGAGGAACGCCCAGAGCCTCTGCGATATTGTCACAGATAGCATCTGCGTACTTTCTGCCGGTCTCATTGCCTTTGTGATAGTAACACTCTGTGCCCGTACCGCCGCCGGCGTTAAGGTGGATTTCAGCTACAAAGTCGTATCCGGAAGCATTGACTTTGTTGATTCTGTCGGTGAGATACAGACTTCCGTCGTAGTTCATCAGATCTGCCTGCTCCTGATATGTAGCATTGTAGCACTGCTGTGCGTACTTGGCGATCTCCTTAGCAATCTTAAATTCCTGAGCCGCTCCGGACGTTGCGCCCGGGTCATATCCACCTGACTTAGATCTTCCGTGACCTACGATAAAACAAATTTTACTCATTTTATTTGTCCTCCTGATTTTTTGCTTTGATAGCATTTTCGATACAATCTTTAGCTATGCTAAAGTAGTTTTTATCAAGCTCGATGCCGATAAAATCACGGTTAAGGTTAACGGCTGCTTCTCCGGTTGATCCAGACCCCATAAAGCAGTCAAGCACAATTTCATTTTCACGGCTATGCGTTTTGATTAACTTTGCAAGTATGTTCAATGGCTTGCGGCATGGGTGTAATTGGGCGTTCGAACAGTTCTGCTTGTCGGCGGTAAAATAATTGCTGTATGTTTCACCATCAAAAATATTAAATGTTGGCCGCAATTCCTCGTAGGACTTGTTAAATCCCAACGGTATGTATACGCTTTCATAAACGCTCTGCGTCGGGATTTCAAATTGAGAATCTTTGAAATAATGGCGGGCAGGCATATAAGGCTTTTTACCAGTCACCTCAGTATATTTTGCATATATATCCTGCTTTGTGATATTCAGCCTTTTTAATTCGCTGTGATACCACTCTTTCAGCGGCTTGAAACATTCCGGGGTGCTGTACACATAATCTAGTCCTGTTTTCTTCCATTCTCTCCCCGCTGTCGGATTTATAAAAACGAAGAAAAATTCAAAAACGTTGAACCACGACCGCAGAGTGCATTCACCAGATTTATTGCTCCATCCTAGCTTCCGGAAATTCGGCTTGTGCCATAAGCCGAATGAGTTGAGTACAAAATCTGTATTTTTTGATATCCAGTGAAGCAATTCACTGCTTAGCGTTATATCATTATGCCAAAAGATAAGCGTACCATTATCCTTTAATACTCTCTGGCACTCCGTAAGCCATTCGCCACACCACTCAACATAGTTTTCGATTTTATCCCACTCAGCCTTGCCGATATTATAGGGCGGGTCTGTCAGTATCAAGCCAATGCTTTTCGCTGGGAGGGTTTTTAGCGCTTCAAGGCAGTTACCATTGTATAACCTCATTTGTCCTCCTTAACATTCTTCTGATACTGCGTTCCGAAATAAAACGCAATCACGGTCGTGAATACGGTCTGAAACTGCTCGGCAGATATTTCACCGCCCAGAGCCAGAGCCGCAAAAACAGCCGTTAAAACAAGCGTTACAAGGCTTTTGACATCGATGAGCTTTGCAAGATTTTTAAGCATGATGATCACCCCTTTCAAGGTCCTCAATACGATGGTTAATCACTTTAATCTGTTCTTCCACAACAGGCATTCTTCGGGCGAAGTTGTTATGCTCCGCAACCTTATTCTCAAGCTGCTGGATGCGGTAGTTCGTCATTTTCGAGCTGACCAGTATTCCGCCCAGCGAGCCGCCCAGTGTGCCGAGAAGAGAAATTAAAGCTACAATGATTTCTGAGCTCATTTATTCACCGCCTTCCGTTGTTGAGGCTGACGCAGCCTCGAGTGCAGACAAACGCTCCTCAATACTGAGCTTGTACTGCTCGTACGTCTCGTCAGAGATCTCAGCGTATCGTACCATCGGATAGAATGTTAATCCTGATACAGTCACATCTTTTTTTATGTTGATTCTGAATACAATCTCGCCGTATGAGCTAGCTGTAAACATAAGACCTTCGCCTGTATCATAGCCACCAAGACCGATCCAATTAGCGGTATATAAACCAAACATGGAGTAAGTATCTGTTGCTCCACCCTCGGGACAACCGCTGAGAACAAAACTTTTTCCTGTTTCAAGTGTTATTTTCCCAATGTCAAGTGTTGCACTTGCCGTCGCAGTACCGTCGGCCGTGACTGAACCGTCATCATTGACTGTAAATGTAATGCCTTGTTTCGTTGTAGTTACCGCTGTGTTTTTCAGCAGTTTTTTCCTGGTATAGCCTAATGCTGTACGGCCGATAGCTGCCCGTTCCGCTGCTGTGTTCCATCTTTCCTGTGATTCTGCATCGGTATGCAGTCCGGCGCTATCGCAATGCGCCTGGAGTTCAGCGGTGCTCACTTTATCTCCAAGACTGCTGTTAATTTTCTCGATATCCTGCTTGATAACAGCTATGCCGTCTCTGTTTTCGGCTGCCTGATCGAGGAGCTCGTCAATTTCAGCGCCCTTGAATTTACTGTGATATTCTGCCATTTTTATACCTCCGTTATATTGCTGAATGTATTATCACTTCTCGTTATTGACGATCGGAATTCACCAATTTCAACCGCAGTAATCTTCTGGCGGCATATATTATACTCGGTGCGGATGATTTCAAGGTCTTTGTATAAGATATCAAAATCTGTGTGATACACGCTGACAAGATCACCTGCATCGTGCTGTCGCAATCCGACGAACTGACTATACATTGCGTTATATTCAATATCCTCGAACCGCACTTGCAGGCTGACCGATTCTCGGAAGTGGTAGTTCGCCCACGCTTCTGCATCGGCTTCGAGCCTTCTATACACTTCGTCCAGAACATCACCGCTCAATTCGCTTATGACATCCTCGTCGAATGTGACAATGATGTTTTTGATTCTCGGATAAGCGTAAGGATAGTTTCCGTTTTTGTACGCCACTGCTGTGACTGCGTTTGTATTGCTCTCCGCTATGACATAGCTGTATACCTCCGAACTATCAATTTCACAGTCAATTTCCGTGAGGTTCTGCCCGTATCTGATAACGCCTGCTGACTTCTGATCCGGCATTGTACGGCATACGGTGACAGTAAAGTTATCACGATATACCTTAGCATTGTATTTCTCAGCATATGAATTGAAAAGGAAGTCGATAAAATTCACTCCCTCTGGCACGATTATCGGCGGTTCGCCTGCTGGAATTTCGGTCGTGATTGTAAAATCGTCAAGAATAGCCTGCTTGGCTGCAAGCACCTCGGTGTTATAGTTCACATCTGCGAAGTCGACCGTTGTACGGATAAAACTGATTACCGAGCCGAGAGCTGAGCTCGTAAGTACTCGCTGAGCCGCCGTCAAGGCTCCCGTTCGAGGCAGCGTCACGCCTCTGAGGGCGTACGAGATGTGTTCGGCTTCAACCGTTAACTCACACACACCGCTATCATTCATCTCCTTGCAGTGCGATGTGACGATGAATATCTGAGGTTTCATCTCATCATGATACTTCATAGGGATCTTAACGTACCACCCGTTTTGCAGAAGTTTCCACTTTCCATTCTCGTCAAGCGGTATATGCAATGTGCAAGAAAATTCGCCTTTCGGTTCGTGAATAATTTCTGAGTTGTCGAGAATTTCAAGTAAAGCGATGAATCCACCCTCCTCGAGGAGTGTCGATTTCGTTGCAGACGAGGGATATAATTCAGCGTATACACGATAATTGTGCAGCCGCTCGTCATCGGCGATGTATTCGGCATCGGCAGTGTAAAATCCTTTGTTGTCCGCAGTGACAAGTTCGGCTCCATCGGAGGTGATGAGCCGGAAATGCTGATAACCCATCAATACCACCTCTGATTCATCTGGATATTCACACTGTCAGCGCCTGTGCAATCGACTGCATTCTCGCCAATTTCAAAGACAGGAAATACACCGTTTGTGTATTCAAGAATGCTGATGTTCCGCCCGACGGAATTAGTGTAATACATTAGCTTCCGTGGCACGTCGATAGTCACCGTGAACGGACCCGAAAGCGGCATTGCACAGTCGATTGATGTTGTATAATCGCCGATTGTCAGGGTTACTGCTGAATTCACGGGTATGAATGTGATAATAGGCTCAGCAAATAACGTTCCGCCATTTGTTATTGTTCCGTTGCTTGAGATGGTTTCAATGTCCTCGCCGTATTTGTAGGCGAATGGCTGACAATCAAAGCTCACGGGCATTTCTGCCATATCCATAGCAACGCCCTGTGGAATCGGGAGTGTGCATATAGCTGTCATGTACTTGTCTGGCTCGGTCGATAATATCAGCTTGCCCTTACCTTTCAGCGCCTTGAAAATTTCGGGAAATAATGCTGAATCAGACACAACACAGTCTACGCTAATTTCTGAATTAGCATAGACGCCTGTCCTCTGTCTCAGTTCGCACGCTCTCCCCGGTATGGTGACAGATTCCGTTTCTTCCGTCCATGTAGGGCGGAAGGGAGTTGTTCGGATTATCAGTCCGAGGTCGTCGCTGGAAACGCCGTTGAATATGAATCTGCTCACTTGCCTTTCCCCCTCCCCGACGCTTTGATCTGCGCGGCAAGCTTCTGTCCTAAATGTTTGATATCAATGTCACTTGATACTGTTGCATTGATAGTAAAATTATTGTATGTCGTATTTGTCTTATCGCTTACGACCTGATTTCTTGCCGATGCTGTCAGCGGTGTAACCTGTACGCCGTCCTCCATAATCCGGATTAACTCTGGACCCGCTTCAGCGATGAAGGAACCGCCTTTCTGAATGAAATTGCCGTTGGCAGACTGCGGGATGTAGCTACCGTTGTCGTGGAGTGCTGCATCGCCGGGACTATTGATTGATTTGACAATCAGATTGTTGGTTTCGTATTTCTGCTGCCATTGTACTGACAATTCTCTTGCCAGTATCTCTTTGTAGCGTGCTACCGCCGCTTCTCCGAGAAGATTTCCAAGATCCCAGCCTGCATTGCCTGCCGCAAGTATAAAACTATCGAAACTTACGCCCTCGTCGATTGCCTTCTGAATTTCAGCCTTGAATTCGTCACTGAAGCTAACGCCGGAAGTCAGACCGCCGGCTGTATAAGCTTCGACCAGCGCAACCATATCCTCAGCGGTTGTTTTCCGCATATCCTGTGAATTGTTGTCGTTTGCCAGCTGCATCGAATACTGCATTTCTAGGCACATAGCGTCGAAGGCTGCTTCACGCTCCGCAAGGCTTTTTTCAGTATCTCTTACCGCTTCCTCATTAGCGGATTTCTGAGTATCAAGAATGCTTTCGATTTTGTCATATTCACCATTCGCATAGGCTTCCTCGGCCGCATCAAGGCGGCTGATAGCATCAGTAGCTTCGTTGTAGTTCGCCTGTGCGAGATTCATAGCCTCTTGGCGGCGAGCAACTTCTGCCTTGTATCCTTCAACCTGTGCATAGTTAGCATCTTCGTATTCTACACCATAATTTTTCAAAAAATACTCGTTGATAGCGTCTATATCGCCGCCGTCACCCGGATTATTAATTGCTTCGTATTCCGCACGCTTCGTGAGATAGTCGCTTTGCGCTTCCTTAGCGGCTGACTTATAATCCGTGTAATTCGCATCATACGCCGTCAAAAATGATTCAGCACGTTTTTTAGCAATAACATCATCAATTTTCACGCACAATTCATCATACTTCTGAATCTGACCGTCTACATAGCCAATTTCAATTCCTGTCGCCTGCTCCAGCTCGTTGATGATGTACTGCGCTCTCGCTTCGTCTGCTTCCTTGATTCTGCCCGAAGCGTCCGCAAGACTTTCAAGTTCCTGCCACAGCTCCTTGGCTTTGTCAATTTCAGTATTCTGAGCTTCGGCTGTGTCATAGGCTGACTGCTGCAGAGCTGTAAGCTCCTCAGAAGCCGCTTTGCATTTTTTCTGAAAGGCTTCGAGCGCCTTTTCGCCCTCCTCGCCACCTTTTTCAATGCCGTTGAAAAGCTTCCCAACAAAATCAGTAACCGTGCCTACTCCTGCACTTGCAATTGAAATAATACCGCTGATTAGGTCTACAGCTTTATGCAGTGCCGGCATAAAAAAATCAACTACCGGCTGCAATACGCCCGTCTCAAATTTTCTTCCGAGACTCTCTAAATCCTTCTCTGTCGTATTCAGATTGACATCTGTAATTTCTTCAAGTGCATCAGCTGTCATGTCGGCTGCACCCTCGGTATTCATGAGAGCTTCTACAGCCTCCGAGCCAAGATCTTCCCACATCGTTCCGAACAGTGCAACACCCGCCTGATTCTGCTTTACCTTGTCATCCAAGCTAAACAATGCTGTGATTGTTTCTTTCGTCGCTGCCTGTGCGCTTGCACCGCCTTCGGCAAATTTCTGACGCATTAAATCAGCGTTTAAGCCGATGATTTCAAACCCCTCGGTTGTGCTGTCGGCGGTATCCTTTGTGCGGATCCCGAATTCCTTCATAGCATCACCGAGCTTATCGACGCTAAAAACGCCTGTTGCAGTACCGTTGACCAACGAATTAAAAAACTCTTCTGCAGAATAGCTCATCTGAGCATAATGCACACCATATTCATTGATAACATCAAGCATATCGCCGTTTTTGTTCAAGCCGTTCTGTGCGCCCTGCGCAATGAGATTGTACGCTTGATCAGCTGATACGTCAAACTGATTCATCAGCATCACTGCCGCTCTGGTGTTTTCCTGTACATCCAGACCGAGAGAATCTCTCAGGGTGACAGCGTGTCGGCTAACCTCTTCAAGAGAGGAAGGATCTATGTCACCAAGTTGCTGAGATACTTCGGCGATACTTTCAGCCAGATCAGTTCTGTCCGTTCCTAAGCCATCACCATACATATTAGTCAGGATATCAGAATAATTCTCCATTTCCTCGGCTGTTGCGCCAGTACGAGCTTGTAAGGAGGCAAGCGCTGTTTCACCCTCAAGGGCAAGTTCTTTAAATTTTTCAACAGCAATCTGGATTCCCTCAGATGCAAGATCAGCCATTGTGCCCTTGAGGACTGTAAAGCCATCTCCGGCAGTTTCGGCTTCTTCGCCCATATCCTTGATTGCTCCGGCTGCTTCCTCGGCTCCTCCAGCAGTGTGTATAAAATATTCATTAGCTGTCTTTAATTCCGATTTGAGTTCTTCCACCTCGGCTCGGGCAAGTTCAACTTTTCGGCGAAAAGCATTATACTGCTCTTGTGAGATTTCTCCTGCGGCAAACTGCTGATTCACCTGCTCTTGAGCTTCTTCCAGAAGCTCAAGCTTTTTGCGGCTTTCTTCGATTGCTGTGGTAAGTATCTGCTGTTTCTGCGACCAGAGGACTGCGCTTTCGGGGGCTTTTCCAAGTGCCTTATCAATCTCTTTAAGTTCATCAGCGGTTTTTTCTAATGCAGTGCTTGTTTTGTCTCCGAAATTTTTAAGTGTGTTGCTAACTTCGGTAAGCTGAGATTCAAATTTTCCTACCTCGGCTCGTGCAAATTCGAGTTCTCGCTGGAATGCAAAATACTGTTCCTGCGATATTTTCCCGTTGCTGAACTGCTGATTCACCTGCTCCTGAGCTTCTTCTAAAAACTTAAGCTTTTTGCGGCTTTCTTCGATTGCTGTGGTAAGTATCTGCTGTTTCTGCGACCAAAGGACTGTGCTTTCAGGCATCACCTTTAGGGCTCTGTTGACATCTTGAAGATTGCTTTTTGCAGAGTCTACACCTTTTTCAACGTCTTTCAGAGCTGTATCCAATCCGGTGGGGTCAAGCCCCAGCTCAATTGTAATGCCTTTAATTTTCTTGTTTGCCATGCTTCTCACCTCCGAAAAAAATTCTCAGTTTCTTTCTGTCGGGTTTATCCTGGCAGAATACCCATGCACTTTCAAGATACTGTCTGCCTGATTCGCTTCTGCGGCAATTCCACACGACAGCATCGTGTAATAGTCCCCAGTACTGAAAAAGATCAAGTTTTTCTGCATCGAGAATGGATATTCTTGCATAATCAGCAACAATTTTTAGGTCACTTGTTTTGATTTCAAAATTTTCAAGACGTTCCTGCGGTTCATCTTCGGGTGCGTAGGGTACCTTGAGATTGATGTCGATATTCCTCACAGCGTTCAGCCATGCAGGGAATTCGATTATAAACCGCCGTATATCGTCAATCGTCCATACCTTTGTCAGCTCATGTACTTCATAGTCTGCCATATCTGCAACAGCACGGATTATTTCTCCGTCCGTGCATGCCGTTCTCAGGCATTCAAACTGTCGGTATGTAGGAGGTTTGACTGTGATTGTGTTGCCATTATCAAGTTTAAATGCATATTTTTTCATGTTTCACCTAAAAAAACCCTTTTGCAAAAGAGCAGACCGGATAACTGGTCTGCTCTCCGATTGTGTTATTATGATTCTGTTTCGGAATCTTCGCTTTCTGTATCTGAAACATCAATGTCAGGGTAGGTTTCGGGTAAGTCTATTTCGACAATCGACTCAATCTCTTCTTCCTCATAAACGATGAGCGTGCCCTCAGTGTCAAGAGGTTCGCACTCAAATTTAGGCTGGAGAATAGTTTCAGTGTTTCCGAATACCGCCGACCAACCGCCGGTATTTGTACCACGGACAGTGATGCGGATGTCGCCGTCCTTCAGGTCCCTGCAGACGAATCGCAAAAGATACTGCTTTCCATTGTCGTTGGCTGCTCCGCCAATTTTTGTACGGCGGCGACCAGATGTATTTCCGGCGGTAACTGCCGATTCCACTCTGGCGGTACTGATTAAGCGTTTAAGCGTGAGACCATTCCATGTAATAAGTCCGTATCCGAAGCTTGCTTCATCGGAAATGAATTTTGTTTTTCTCGCCTTTCCGTCATCGCTCACTGCTTTGTAGTAGTTTGTGGAATACGCGATATTTGCGCCGTTTTTGGTACGGCCGATAAGGTTTTTTTCCTTCTCGATGTACTCATCACTAGGGATGTAGCCCTGCCATAAAGTAACATAGACATCTCCGCTTCCAAGCGGAATCTTGTTAAGCTCAACGCTCTGTGTGTGGGACATATTATCAGCCTCCTAATTTGTTTTCTGAATTGTATCGAATGAATATGCAATTTCAAGCATTTTCTCTTCCGGGATGTATATCTCAGTCTTGTCAAGCTCCACATCCCTGAACAGCTCCTCAAGTCTGCGCTCGAGAGCAATATCTTTTTTATCGCAGTAAAGGCATATCCTTATCTCTGCGTCACGGTAGAGATTGTAAGTGTCAGCACCCTGTATGTCGGCTCCGGATTCGTAATAAACGACAAAGGGAAGCTTCTGGGGAGTGTTGAACACGGAGTATGCAACGGGTATTTTCAGTGTGCTGAGACGCTGCGCTATTTCTTTAAGCTCCATTATAAATTCTCCAGAAACTTGTCTATTTTTTCTTCGGCGTGCTGGTTCGCAACACCAATGTGAGGAAAAGCTTTTGCCTGAGTTGTACCGTCACGGTTTACGTGTCCGTCCTCGAGGAGGTGGGTGAGTTGGTATATACGGTTGTGGACAGTCACACGAATTCTTCCGTTTGACTTTTCAATCAGTATACGCCAGCCCCGCCGGTAGCGTCCGTTGTCGACAGTCTTATATTTTCCAGTATAAACCGGTGAAAGCTGTTTTACCTCTTTACGTGCCTCCTTAGCAACTTCCTGAAGCTCCTGCTCCAAGCTTTCAATAACCTCTTCGGTATATTGCGTATACGCCTCAAGCATTGCCTTTAAGAGATCCTCGATATCTATTTTATCAGCCATCAATTCACCCTCTCCGCCCTTATTACAAGCTCCCTGTGCTGCTGCATATAATCATCAATGTGCTTGACATCATATATGCCTCCGTCGTAAAGAATTCTGATTTCCGAGGTCAGGTATCCGCTCACCTTTCTGGAATACCTGATTTTGAAAATCATATCATGCTGGGAGTTTGTCTGAGCCGCTTTATAGTATTCCTTGCCGCCTACGCAGTTAACGTATGCCCACGGGCGAAATATTGTCTCCCACACGGGTATGTGCTGGAGAATTTCATCTGTCGTTTTCGTTAGCCGCTGAATTTCAATTTTATGTGTATATGCCATGTCCGACCTCTTTACAGATAGTTTACGGAATGCATGTCAAGTACAGTCTTGACGTAGGGATTAAGCTTGTCTTTAGTGACTGCATAGTCACGGCTTGTGTACATCTCATCTATCATTACAAGATACGGCAATGTAAGATCCTCGAGAGCGTCCGCCTGCTCGGCGGTAAGCCCCGTGTATTCACGGATAAAGCTTGCCGCCGCAGGCATGATGATATCCTGAATCAGTGTATCGCTGTCATCGTCCGAAATGCCGCAGAAGTCCTTGACCTCACTTAGCGAAACCTGACTCAGTTTCATCGGGCTTCACCTCAGCCTTCTTTGCTTTAGACTTCTTTTTCTTAGCAGGTTCAGG
>JAFTPG010000111.1 GCA_017463375.1 Ruminococcus sp.
TGAAGCCGCGCTTGCAGTAGAAACACCTGCGCCCGTAACTGTCATAGACGAAGCGAGCATAGCAGTGCTTACAACAGCGGTAAGCGCTTTTTTAAGTTTGCTGTGTTTTGACATTAAATTCATCCTCTCTCGAATATAAAAGCTGTCGGAATCCGACCGGCGGACAGTGCAGAACCGCAGGCACAGATTTCCAATAATTGATTATACTACTTAGATTATAGCACATTTTTCAAATGAAATGTTAAGAATTTGTGACTAAATGCCCCCGGAATAAAAAATTGAGGAATACTATCAAAAACACCTCCCGATTATTGGTGGTATTGACGAGAGAATTCTGCTGCCCTCTTGCAAAAAATGCCGCTGTATAGTATAATAAGGTAACAGATAAAATATAAAGTACGGCGGTGGAGTTATGCCAAGATTTTTTACAGAGGTACAGGACGAAAATAATATCACTATCACAGGCAGCGATGCCCGTCATATCGGCAGGTCGCTGAGAATGAAGCCCGGCGAGCCGCTGACGGTCTGCTGCCGTGGCTTCGACTATAACTGCGAGATCTCATCAATAATCGAGGACTGCGTTTATCTCAGCCTTATCTCAAAGGAGCGCTGCGCCTCTGAGCCGGGCGTAGAGGTCACGCTTTTTCAGGCAGTCCCGAAGCTGGACAAGCTTGAGCTTATCATCCAGAAAACCGTAGAGCTGGGAGTCACCAGAATCGTTCCAGTTCTCACACGCAGGTGCGTTTCACGTCCGAGCGAAAAGGATTTCGCCAAGAAGCTGGTAAGACTCAACAAAATTGCCGCAGAAGCTGCAAAGCAGTCGGGACGAGGCATAATCCCCGAGGTCACGCCGGTATTCCAGCTGAAAAACGCCGTTGAGGAAATGAAAAAGCTCGACCGCTCCGTCATTCTCTACGAGGAGGAGGGCGGCTGCTCGTTCGGAGAGGTCGATTTCACGGACGTCCGCACCGTCGGAGTCTTTATCGGCAGCGAGGGCGGCTTTGATTCCGAGGAGGCTCAGCTTATCTCCGACGCAGGCGCTGAGAGAGTCTGGCTGGGCAAAAGAATTCTGCGTTGTGAAACTGCGCCAATAACTGCCATGTCGATTTTGATGTTTTTAACAAATAATATGTAAAAGTGTTGAAATCACGGAAAAAGTGTGTTATAATATAGGCGGTATCGCATAACGATTGTGCGGTGCTGCCTATGATATCACCTGCCGATGACGGTCGCAAGCGGCTCGGCACGGTAATTTTTCTTGCGAAGAAAAGAGGAATTTAAAATGAATAAGCTTTCTATAGCCGTTCTTATCGCTGCAACTGCTGCTGCGACCGGTTACGTTGTTTCAAAGGTTATGAAGAATAAGCAGAGCGCTGACCTCTATGAGGATGATTTCGAGAACGATTGCTGCTGCGGCTGCGATGACGATGAGCTCGACATTATCCCTGCTGAGGACTGCGAGGATACGGCTGAGGAAATTATGGATGTCGCTGAGGACGTTCTTGAGGACGCTGCTGAAGCTGTCGAGGACGCTGTTGAGGAAATCAAGGATTAATTATTTTTTATAAGAAAAAATACGGGGGAGCACATGACGTTCCCTCGTTTTTTTGTTTGCGTCTGCGGATTCCAAGGGCAAATATGTGATCGGGAATGCTCCACGTTCAAAAATTCCTTGACGTTTTACGGCGGACATGCTATAATAAGCATATATGTGCTTATTTTTTGATAGAAAGAGGTTCTTACAATGGCTAAAGATAAAAAAATGGTTACCGCTATTACCTCTATGAACGAGGACTTTGCTCAGTGGTATACCGACATCTGCAAAAAGGCAGAGCTTATCGAATATACAAGCGTTAAGGGCTGTATGGTTATCCGTCCCTACGGCTATGCGATCTGGGAGAATATCCAGCGCATCCTCGACGGAATGTTCAAGGCTACAGGTCACGAAAATGTGTGTATGCCGATGTTCATCCCCGAGAGTCTCCTCCAGAAGGAAAAAGACCACGTTGAGGGCTTCGCTCCCGAGGTTGCATGGGTTACTCACGGCGGAAGCGAAAAGCTCGAGGACAGACTCTGCGTTCGTCCTACCTCCGAGACTCTCTTCTGCGAACACTATGCTAATATCATCCACTCCTACCGTGACCTTCCCAAGCTCTATAATCAGTGGGTAAGCGTCGTAAGATGGGAGAAAACTACTCGTCCGTTCCTCCGTTCAAGAGAGTTTCTCTGGCAGGAGGGTCACACTATCCATGCTACTGCTGAGGAGGCTGTTGAGGAGACAGAGCGCATGCTCAACGTCTATGCCGACTTCTGCGAGAATGCTCTTGCTATGCCTGTTGTAAAGGGCAAAAAGACAGAGAGCGATAAATTCGCCGGAGCTGTTTCCACATACGCTATCGAGGCTCTCATGCACGACGGAAAGGCACTCCAGGCAGGTACTTCACATTACTTCGGCGACGGCTTTGCAAAGGCTTTCGGAATCGAGTACACCGATAAGGAAAATAAAAGAGTTAATCCTCACCAGACAAGCTGGGGCGTTACAACTCGTCTCATCGGAGCTATCATCATGACTCACGGCGACGACAGCGGTCTTGTTCTTCCGCCTGCCGTAGCTCCCGTTCAGGCTGTTATCATTCCTATCGCTCAGCACAAGGAGGGCGTTCTCGATAAGGCAGGCGAACTCAAGCAGCGTCTTGCCGATTCAGGCGTTAGAGTTAAGCTTGACGACAGCGATAATTCTCCCGGCTGGAAGTTCGCAGAGTACGAGATGAAGGGTGTTCCCGTAAGAGTTGAAATCGGTCCCAAGGATATCGAGGCTGGTCAGTGCGTTGTTGCCACACGTCACAACGGCGAAAAGACCATAGTTCCGCTTGAAAAGCTCGAGGAAACTGTTGCTGCCAAGCTTCAGGAGGTTCACGACGGTCTCTTTAAAAAGGCTCTCGAGAACCGTGAGAACAAGACATACGCCTGCACTTCTCTTGAGGAGATCATTTCTGCTCTCGAGGAAAAGGGCGACGGCTTCGTAAAGGCAATGTGGTGCGGCGAGGAAGCCTGCGAGGACGAGGTTAAGGAGAAAACAGGTGTCGGCTCGAGATGTATTCCGTTCGAGCAGGAGCAGCTCTCCGATGTCTGCGTATGCTGCGGCAAGCCTGCTAAGCACATGGTTTACTGGGGCAAGGCATATTAAGACTGAATGCACGGAATTCCTGTGCGTTGATTATAATTCTGAATATGTGAAAAGGGCAGCCGATTGGCTGCCCTTTAGATTGTATATAAATTTTAATTTCGTTTAAATGTCGGGCGAGCGGAACTCTCCCCTACACGAAATGGCACAAAATAACTGAAATGTAGGGGCGCATTCCGTGCGCCCATATTTTATAGAAATCTACAATTCTTTCTATAGACTAAGGGCAGCCAATTGAAACCGGCTGCCCTTTATTTCTGCTAATAGTACAAATACGATTAATGACAGTGCTCGCACTCACCGATTTCGCCGACGATGGGGAGGGGATCAATACCCTGACGAGTGTAATAGTCGGAGAGAGCGGACTTGATAGCCTGTTCAGCGAGAACAGAACAGTGAAGCTTAACAGCCGGCAGACCGTCGAGAGCCTCGACAACAGCCTTGTTAGTGAGCTTAAGGGCGTCGTCGATAGACTTGCCTTTGATAAGCTCAGTAGCCATGGAAGAGGTTGCAACAGCCGCACCGCAGCCGAAGGTTTTGAATTTTACATCGGTGATGATACCGTTGTCAACCTTGATGTACATTTTCATGATGTCGCCGCACTTAGCGTTACCGACCTCGCCGATACCGTCAGCGTTTTCGATCTCGCCGACATTTCTGGGGTTTGAGAAGTGGTCAAGAACCTTTTCACTGTATAACATAATATTATCTCCTTATTGTAATATATAGAATAATTTTTGTAGGGGCGGATATCATCCGCCCGAACCATATCATTGTAGGGGACGGCGCCCTCGACGTCCCGTTCTGTAGGGGCGGCCTGCGGTCGCCTGATCAATAAATACAGACCGTGCATGCAAGCGCAATGCCTGACGGATGGTTTTCTTTTGCAGAAATGCGAGCGAAGCTCGCCGAACATATTTTGTGTTAATTGCCGATAGCCTCGCCCTTAACAATACGCTCCCACAGCGGAGACATAGCTCTCAGACGTTCAACGACCTTAGGAACGACCTCAAGAATGTAATCAACATCCTCGTCGGGAATATCGTCCTCGATGGAGAGTCTCAACGAGCCGTGAGCGACCTCATGTTTAAGACCGAGCGCAAGCAGAACGTGCGAGGGGTCGAGCGAGCCTGAAGTACAAGCCGAACCCGAAGAAGCGCAGATGCCGTTCATATCGAGCATAAGCAGGAGCGATTCGCCCTCGATACCCTCGATAGAGATGTTGAGGTTGCCGGGCAGACGCTTGTCCCTGTCGCCGTTGAGACGAGTGTGAGGAATCTGAAGAATGCCGTCGATAAGGCGGTTTCTCTTGGCTGTAGTGATCTCAGCTTTCTTAGTGATGTCAGTGCAGGCGATTTCGATAGCCGTACCAAGACCCACGATAGCAGGAACATTCTCAGTACCTGCACGCTTGTTGCGCTCCTGAGCACCGCCATGGAGGTAGTTCGGGAGAGCAAGACCCTTTCTGATGTAGATAGCGCCGATACCCTTCTGAGCGTGAATCTTGTGACCCGAGAGCGAAAGGAGGTCGATACCCATTTTATGAACGTCGATTTCAACGTGACCAACAGCCTGAACAGCGTCGGTGTGGAAAATTACGCCTTTCTCCCTGCATATTGCAGCGATTTCCTCAATAGGCTGAATAGTACCGATTTCATTGTTTGCGAACATGATCGAGACGATTGCAGTATCCTCACGGATAGCATTCTTAACATCCTCAGGAGACACAAGACCCTTACTGTCGATCGGGACGTAGGTTACCTCATAACCGTGCTTTTCCATGTACTCGCAGGTATGAAGAATAGCATGGTGCTCGAAAACGGAAGTAACGATATGCTTTTTGCCCTTAGCGGCGAGCTTGTCACAGACTCCCTTTATAGCCCAGTTATCGGACTCTGAGCCGCAGCTTGTGAAGTAGATCTCATTAGGCTGAGCGCCGATAGCCTTAGCTACCTTTTCACGGGCGATTTCGATGGCTTTCTGAGCGTCTCTTCCCTTTTTGTAGATGCTTGAAGCGTTGCCGTACTCGGAGCGGAAGTAGGGAAGCATTGCATTGAGAACCTCTTCCGAGACCTGAGTAGTAGCGGCATTATCCGCATAAATAAATCTTTTTTCCATTTTTGCCTCCTGTATGTTAAACGGAATATTTGTCACGCTGGATGACCGCTAACTGGTCGCAGCGTTCGTTTTCGGGGTGACCGGCATGACCCTTGACCCAGTTGAAGTGTACATCGTGAGTCTCGAGAAGCGGCAGTAGCTGCTCCCAAAGATCCACGTTAAGGGCAGGCTTTTTGTCGGATTTGATCCAGCCTTTTTTCTTCCAGCCATAGACCCAGCCTTTTGTAACGCTGTCCACGACATATTTGCTGTCGGTAGTAAGGATAACACGGCAAGGCTCTTTAAGCGCAGACAAAGCAGTAATAACGCCGAGAAGCTCCATACGGTTGTTGGTAGTTTCAGCAGCACCGCCTGAGAGTTCCTTTTCGACTCCGTTGAATCTGAGGATAGCTCCATAGCCTCCCGGACCGGGATTACCGCTGCAAGCGCCGTCGGTAAAAATTTCTACAGTCTTGATAGGATTCACCCCTGTTTTCTATGTTAACATCTATTATACCCGATTGTTCTGCAATAATCAAGTCGTGTTAACCGCAGGAAACCGTCAATAATGAGAATGTGACAGGAGTAATTTATGTTGAGAGTGTTGAAAAGATGTGGAGAGATATGTTGAGAAATGTGGAAAACTATGTTGAAAGCTGTTGGTAAGCTGTGGAATGTTGAAAAGCGGCGAAGCTCAGCTTCAGTCTCACTCTCAGCTTCACTTACATTATCAGAATCATTTTCATTGTCATTATCATTATCACCGCCAAATGGTATCAAATGGTACCATTTGATATCATTTGATAATATTATCCAATATGTATGGTAATTTCACACAATTTTCACTTGACGAATTTGTGCAGTTGTGATATAATACATTCTATTATAAGTTAGCTGTCGAACTGTTTGACGTTTAATTGTTGACTTGTTAAGCTTTGGAGGCTGTGACTATGGAAAACAAAAAAATCGAACTCCTTGAATTTGTTGCGTTTGCTAATGTAATACGGCGTGAAAGTGAAAAATATTGTCATCATGACTGCACTAAGGAAATAAGCGTTCCGAACGCCAAGTTTCTAGCGTATCTTTATCAGCATCAGAACGAGGATGTTCATCAGAAGGATCTCGAGGAGGCGTTTTCAGTAAGACCCTCTACCGTTTCGAGAAGCCTGAAGCTCCTTGAGGAGCAGGGATATGTGATCAGAACCGCTTCGGTTTATGATTCAAGGCTGAAAAAGATCACTCTTACGGAGAAATCCCTGAAAATCGTGGACTCTTTTGAGAATGTTCTCGGAAATGTTTTCGGGAAGATGACTAAGGGAATACCGCAGGAGGAGCTGGATGGGTTCTTTGAAACTCTGGAAAAGATGAAAAGGAATCTTTTAGGCGAACAGTAGTAGTACTACTATAACTATATTAAATAAAGGAGAGATATTAATGCTGAAAATTTTCAGATACCTGAGAAGACAGGAAATAGGATTCATTCTGCTCAGTATCGTATTCATCGTTACACAGGTGTGGCTCGACCTGAAACTGCCCGATTATATGTCCGAGGTTACGATGCTCGTCCAGACCGAGGGAAGCGCAATGTCCGATGTGTGGATCGCCGGAGGAAAAATGCTGCTCTGTGCGCTGGGAAGCCTTGCTGCTGCATTTATCGTAGGCTTCTTTGCTGCCAAGGTTGCCGCAGGCTTCTCAAGCAGACTGCGTTCAAAGCTCTTCAATAAGGTCGGAAATTTCTCGATGGAGGAAATCAACGGCTTCTCCACCGCAAGCCTTATCACACGTTCTACAAATGATATCACGCAGGTTCAGATGCTTGTGGCTATGGGACTTCAGGTAATGGTAAAGGCTCCTATTATGGCAGTGTGGGCTGTACTGAAAATCCTCGGCAAGAGCTGGCAGTGGACTGCCGCTACCGGCGGAGCTGTTGTGTTTCTGCTGATCGTGATCACGGTCGTTCTGATTTTTGCTTATCCGAAATTCAAGAAGGTTCAGACCCTCACCGATAACCTCAACCGCGTTACAAGAGAGAATCTTACCGGAATCCGTGTAGTGCGTGCTTACAATGCCGAGGAGTATCAGGAGGATAAGTTCAATCAGGCTAACGACGAGCTGACAAAAACCAATACATTTGTTTTCCGTGTTATGTCCATAATGCAGCCGAGTATGAGCATCGTTATGAGCGGAATTTCCCTTGTGATCTATTGGACCGGCGCATTCCTCATCAATGAGGCTCAGGCTATGGATAAATTCACGATTTTCTCGGATATGGTAGTATTCTCGTCCTATGCGATACAGGTTATTATGTCGTTCGTTATGCTGGCGATGATTTTCATTATGCTTCCGAGAACTGCTGTTTCCGCAAAGCGTATCAATGAGGTTCTCGACACAAAGCCCAACATAGTTGAGGGAAATGTTGAAAAGACTGCTCCCGGAAACGAGGGAAAGGTCGAGTTCAGAAACGTAAGCTTCCGTTATCCCGACGCTGCCGAGAATGTGCTCGAGAATATCAGCTTCACTGCCGAAAAGGGCGAGACTGTAGCGTTTATCGGCTCTACGGGAAGCGGCAAGAGTACGCTCATTAACCTGATTCCCCGATTCTACGACGCAACGGAGGGCGAAGTCCTCGTTGACGGAGTGAATGTCAGGGAGTATAAGACCGAGACTCTCAACAACAAGCTCGGATATGTTCCGCAGAAAGCAGTCATGTTTACGGGAACTGTTTCTTCAAACGTTGCATACGGAGAGTGTGAGGGAAATCCCGATTTCAGCCTTGACGAGGTGAAGAAGGCTCTGGCGATCGCTCAGGGAACTGAGTTCGTGGAGAAGATGCCCGGCAGTTACGACGCTCCCATTGCTCAGGGAGGCACCAATGTTTCAGGCGGTCAGAAGCAGAGACTCGCTATTGCAAGAGCTGTTTACCGCAGACCTGAGATTCTTATTTTCGATGACTCGTTCTCGGCGCTCGATTACAAGACTGACAGGGTTCTCAGAAGTACTCTCAGAAATGAAACAAAGGATACTACAACTCTTATAGTTGCTCAGCGTATCGGTACTATCAAGGACGCCGATAAGATCATCGTGCTCGACGAGGGCAGAATGGCAGGTATGGGAACTCACAGCGAGCTTATGAAAAACTGTGAGGTCTACCGTCAGATTGCTCTTTCGCAGCTTTCAAAGGAGGAGCTTGAAAATGAGTAAGCCTGATATGAGAAATGCCGGCAAGGCTAAGGATTTCAAAAAGACTATGGGTAAGCTTGTCGCTTACTGTAAAAACTATATTCCGTATATCGCTGCCGCTCTTGTTCTTGCGGTCGCAGGTACGATTTTTTCACTCATAGGTCCGAATAAGCTTCAGGATATCACCGACCTCATTCAGGAGGGCTTTATGGCTCCGGAGGGAATCAATACCGATAAGGTCACGGATATTGCGGTGTTCCTTGTGGTGCTGTATGCGCTCGGATTTGTGTTCAACTATGTTCAGGGCTTCATTATGTGTACTGTTACGCAGAAGATCTCACGGAATCTGAGAAACGATATCTCCTGCAAGATAAATAATATTCCGCTCAGCTACTTCAACAAGACGACCTACGGAGACGTTCTCAGCCGAGTTACCAACGACGTTGACATGATCGGTCAGTCTCTGAACCAGAGCGTTGTTTCGCTTGTTACAGCGATAACGATGTTCCTCGGCTCGCTGCTGATGATGTTCATTACAAATGCTGTCATGGCAGTAACTGCGGTATTCTCCACGATTATCGGATTCGGATTCATGTCTGTTATTATGTCACGCTCGCAGAAATTCTTCATGCAGCAGCAGAGAGAGCTTGGACGAATCAACGGTCATATCGAGGAGATCTACTCAGGACACAACGTTGTAAAGGTCAGCAATGCCATGAAGGGGGCAGGCGAGACCTTTGAGGAGATAAATGGAAAGCTCTATAACAGTGCATGGAAGTCGCAGTTCCTGTCGGGACTGATGATGCCTCTCATGGGCTTCATCGGAAATTTCGGATATGTTGCGGTCTGCATCGTTGGTGCGGCTCTTGTAATGAACGGCAATATTTCATTCGGCGTTATCGTTGCGTTCATGATATATATCAGACTCTTCACAAATCCGCTTTCACAGATAGCTCAGGCTGCAACAAGCATCCAGTCCACAGCTGCGGCTTCGGAGAGAGTATTCGAGTTCCTCGGCGAGGAGGAAATGAGCGACGAGAGCCATAAGACTAAGGTTCTCACTGATGTAAAGGGAGATGTTGAGTTCAGAAATGTAAGATTCGGCTATACTCCCGAGAAAATTATTATCAACGACTTCTCCGCTCACGCTAAGGCAGGTCAGAAGATTGCGATCGTAGGTCCGACGGGTGCAGGCAAGACGACAATGGTGAATCTGCTCATGCGCTTCTACGAGCTTAACGGCGGCGAGATTCTCATTGACGGAGTTCCCACAAGCGAGCTGACGCGAAAGAACGTCCACGAGCTTTTCTGCATGGTATTGCAGGATACATGGCTCTTTGAGGGAACAGTGCGTGAGAATATTGTCTACAGCAAGGAGAATGTCAGCGACGAGGAGATTGCCAAGGCGTGCAGGGCGGTCGGAATCGACCACTTTATAAGAACTCTGCCGAACGGCTACGATACGGTGCTGAACGACAAGGCGAATCTATCGGCAGGTCAGAAGCAGCTTATTACCATTGCCCGTGCGATGATTGAGAATGCTCCGCTGCTGATTCTTGACGAGGCTACAAGCTCGGTTGACACCAGAACAGAAGTGCTCATTCAGGAGGCTATGGATAAGCTCACCGTCGGAAGAACCTCGTTCGTAATTGCACACAGACTCTCCACGATAAAAAATGCTGACCTGATTCTCGTTATGAAGGACGGCGATATCATTGAGAGCGGCACCCATGATGAGCTTCTCTCCGAAAAAGGCTTCTATGCTGAGCTTTATAATTCTCAGTTTGAAAATGCCTCATAACACCTTTTTCCCCGGATTCCGACAGTGAAATCCGGGGAATTTTGTTGTTTTCTTGTATAAAATGCTGTAAAATCGGGAGTTCATAATATTACAAGTTGGTTATTCCTACAAACCGCAAAAAAAGGCTTGACTTTTCTCTTGAATCGAGGTATAATATAAAAGCTGTCAGAGATGACAACAACACAACATCTCAAACGAGGCGTAGCTCAGTTTGGTAGAGTGCTTGGTTTGGGACCAAGATGCCGCAGGTTCGAGTCCTGTCGCCTCGACCAGCTTTGCTCAAAGGTTTGAAAAAATTCTTCAAAAAAATCTTGAAAAATTTCAAAAAAGTACTTGACAAACGCTTGAAGTTGTGATATAATAATAAAGCAGTTAACGCTGGTGTAGCTCAGTTGGTAGAGCAGCTGATTTGTAATCAGCAGGTCGGGGGTTCGAGTCCGTCCACCAGCTCCATAATCTATCGGTAAGCCGATAGATTTAATTTTGAAAATCAGTATGGGAGAGTTCCCGAGTGGCCAAAGGGGGCAGACTGTAAATCTGTTGCTTTTCAGCTTCGGTGGTCCGAATCCACCCTCTCCCACCAGATTTTCTTTTTCCTCTTTCATCCGCTTCAAGCGGATTTTTTAGTTTATGGTACCTTGCAATTCCTGCAAGGACTTTTTTATGTCCGGAAAAAAAGAGGTTTTGCATTAAAATTATGCTGTATTGTGCAGAAATGTATAAGACAAGCACTAGATTTGTGAGGCTTTTATGATTACGCTTCTTTCGTATAAGGTCAATTTGAAAAACGAAGCTCTGCGCTACCGAGCGAGACTGCTCAGGATCGTTTTCGGCTCGGTATTTTTGATATCCGCAGGTGCGGTTCTGCTTGCGGTGATGAGCATAAAGCTCGACCCACAGCCGCAGTCTCCCGAGGGCTGGGCGATAGCCGCTACTCTGATACTTCTTTCGCTGCTGAGCATTCTCGGAATCCGCTTTGCTGTGAATATACTCGCTTCGGCATACAGCGTTTTTACGCTCTACAGGGACGGTCAGGTTACTGTTACTCCGCTGGCTGAAGTCGCGTCAAAGAACATCGGCGGCAAAGTAAGAGGCTCTCTTCTGGGAGTGTTCCGCCGTACAGGGCTCATCTCGAGGAAAATGCAGGAATTCGCCGAACGTTATGATTTCGAGGATTTCTTTGCCGGTCACGATTTTGGCTATTACTATTCCCACAGGATCAAAAAGCTCAGGAGTATCCGCAGAATCGGGAAGTATACCGTAATTCGCTGCAAAACCGAAAAGTATAACCCGATTGCGAAAAAGCAGACTGTTCAGAACTGCGCCTTTTATATAGATAAATCCGACTTTGAAAATGCTGAGGAGCTTATTTCCGTGCTCGAAAGTCAGCTGAGATTGCAGTGCCATTAAACTGAGTATCATAAGGAGAAAATATGGAAGTCATCGTTAAGGCTGAAATAAAATATACTTTGGAATATTTCAAGGCTCATAGAAAACAACAGAACGTCGGTCTGATCATTTATAGGATCCTCGTGTTTTTTCTTATCAGTGCTGCGGCAGTCTGTATTATATCTTCCAAAGCAGGCGAAAACAGCGGAGCGTCCGCTGCTGTTATTGCTGCTTTTTCAATAATAGCTCTGATAACTCTGCTCATCTCTTTGTATTATCTGCTCAGCCTGTATTTTATGGCGCCGGCAAAAGCGTACAGCCGTTATCAAAAAGCAAATCCGAATGCTTCTGTAGTGCTGAAATTCTGCAAGGATAGTTTTCATACTGAGGAGAGCTCCGATAACGTAAAAGCCAGCGTCGAAAGAGGTTATGACGTTTTTAAATGTGTAAAGGAGACTGACGGATGGTTTTTCCTTACCTATAAAAAGGGCGGAACTATTATCATCAACGAAAAAGATATTGTCGGCGGTTCGGAAAACGATCTGCGGGAGCTTTTTCAGGAAAAGCTTGGAGAAAAGTATAAAATCAAAAAACAATAAAATCCTGACGTACCACGTCATTCATATAAAGAACAACAAAAATCAATCCGATTTCAGGAGGAATCACAATGATAAGAGAAGATTTAAGAAACATTGCTATTATTGCCCACGTTGACCACGGCAAGACTACTCTCGTTGACGAAATGCTCAAGCAGGGCGGTGCGTTCCGTGAAAATCAGGCTGTTGCCGAGAGAGTTATGGACTCCAACGACATTGAGCGTGAAAGAGGTATCACCATACTTGCAAAAAATACGTCGGTCTGTTATAATGATATCAAGATAAATATTATCGACACCCCCGGACATGCTGACTTCGGCGGAGAGGTTGAACGAGTTCTCAAAATGGTGGACGGAGTTCTGCTCCTCGTAGACGCTGCCGAGGGTCCTATGCCGCAGACACGCTTCGTGCTGTCAAAGGCTCTTGAGATGGGACACAAGATCATCGTTGTCGTGAATAAAATCGACCGTCCCGACGCCCGTCTCGACGAGATAGGCGACGAGGTTCTCGAGCTTCTCCTTGAACTCGACGCTAACGACGACCAGCTTGAAAGTCCTATCCTCTTCTGCTCAGGAAGAAGCGGTACAGCTTCTCTCAGCCAGTATGAGGCAGGTACAGACCTCAAGCCGCTGTTCGATACTATCGTAAACTACATCGAGCCGCCCAAGGGCAATGAGGACGAGCCGCTTCAGATGCTCATTTCCTCTATCGACTACAACGACTATGTCGGCAGAATCGGTATCGGACGCATTGAGCGAGGCTCAGTTAAGGTGAACCAGCAGGTAACTGTCTGCGACTACACTCAGTCCAAGAAGAATTATAACTCCAAAATCGTTTCGCTTCTCCAGATTCAGGGTCTTAACCGTGTTCCTGCCGAGAGCGCTACGGTCGGCGATATCGTGTGGATAAGCGGTATCGAGAATATCACTATCGGCGATACGATCTGCGCTACAGAAGCTCCCGAGCCGCTGCCGTTCGTGAAGATCAGCGAGCCTACGGTCGAGATGACCTTTGCTGTAAATGACAGCCCGTTCGCAGGACGTGAGGGCAAGTATGTTACCTCCCGTCAGCTCCGCGAGAGACTCTTCAAGGAGCTTCTCAGAGACGTTTCCCTCCGTGTTGAGGAGACCGAAAACACCGACGCTTTCCGTGTTGCCGGCAGAGGTGAAATGCACCTCTCAATCCTCATCGAGAATATGCGACGTGAGGGCTATGAGCTGTCGGTTTCAACTCCCAGAGTGCTCCTGCGTGAGGACGAGGACGGCAAGAAGCTCGAGCCTATCGAGCGTCTCGTTATTGACGTTCCCGAGGACTGCGTAGGCGCCGTAATGGAAAAGGTTTGCAGCCGCAAGGGCGAGATGGTTGATATGCACCCGCAGGGAAGCCGTACAAGAATCGAGTTCCTTATCCCCGCAAGAGGTCTTTTCGGTTATAAGAGCGAGTTCCTCACCGATACAAAGGGCGAGGGAATCATGAGCCACGTTTTCGAGAGCTATGAACGCTATAAGGGCGATATCGACCGCAGAAACACAGGTTCACTCGTTTCATTCGAGACAGGCGAGGCTGTAACCTACGGTCTGTACAACGCTCAGGAGCGCGGTCAGCTCTTTATTACCGCCGGTACTCCCGTTTACGAGGGCATGATCGTCGGAGCTTCTCCCAAGACGGACGACCTCGTTGTAAATGTCTGCAAGAAGAAGCATCTGACCAATACCCGTGCAAGCGGAAGCGATGACGCTCTCAGACTTGTTCCTCCGAGAGTTCTCAGCCTTGAGGACTGCCTTGAGTTCCTCGCCGACGATGAGCTTCTTGAGGTTACACCCGAATCACTCCGTATAAGAAAAAGAGTTCTCAGCAATACCCAGAGAGCTAAAAACAGAGCTAAATAATTGTGAGGTGCTTTATGAAAAAATTTCTTTCACTTTCATTATTCGTATGTGCAGCTGCTATGGCAATGACTTCCTGCAATGAGGTCGGTACTACCAGCGAGAGCGAGCCAAGCTCTCAGCAGGAAACTCAGGCTGAAACTACTACAGATATCTATATTCCCGAGGACGAAATGCCCACGGACAGAGTTCCCGATATCCAGTCCTCTGATGAGTTCGAGTACGAGATCATCAACGGAGAGGCTGTTATCGAGGGCTATACAGGTTCTTCTTCAGAGGTTGAGGTTCCTGCCGAAATCGGCGGAGCTCCCGTAACTAAGATCGGTACCTACGCTTTCGAGGCTGAGTACGATATCACAAGCATTACTCTCCCCGACACGATTACTCTCATCGGCGAGGGTGCTTTCATGGACTGCGGAAGTCTTGAGACTATTAATATTCCCGAAGCTGTTACAGGTATCGACAGAGGTGCTTTCGTTGCTTGCGTGAGCCTTACTGAAATTACTATTCCTGCTGCTTGTCAGTATGTTCGTGAGGAGGCATTCACAGCCTGCGAGTCTATGACTACACTTACTATCGAAAATCCCGAACTTGCTTATGAGAGCTGGGGTCTTGAGGAGCTTCCTGAGCTTACGATTTCTGCTCCCGAAGGCTCATCAGTCGCTGCATGGGCTGAGGGCATGGGAAAGCTCGGCTAAACAGAGGTTATAGCTATGAAGAAATTTACTGAGAGACTTCTTGCCGCACTCTGCGCTGTCTGCATAATGACCGCTGTTTCATGCAGTGACGATAAGTCTGAAAAGGAATCCTCGTTCTCAGAGCCTGCCGCAGGAGCAGTTGATGCGGACGGAAATCCTGAGTTCGTGACAAATCCCGACGAGCCTGACCTCGGCGAATATACTGTCAGCGCAGGCGGAATAAAGCTCTATTATGATCCCGATGACGTTTCAGCCGAGATCATGGCGCTTCTGGAAAAATATTTCGTCGCTTATTCACAGTCCGATTACGAGACCTACACAGAATGCGTTTATCCTGACTATATAACCAAAATGAGCGAGTACCTCGAAAAGGATTTCGGCTACGGTCTGGAACAGTCCTTTGAGACCCAGTGCGAGAACCTCAGGACAAATGCAGGCGGCGATTTTACCGTTACACGTATTAAGACTGAGCTTCCCGAGGAGAGCGGCATGGATGATTTCTTTGCGTCCCTCGATGAGGTCTTCGGGGAGGGCTTCTACGACAGCGTCAAGGCGGATTCCGACGCTTTGTATGATGTCATGTTCTATGTTATGGCTGAAGCTAATGGTGAGGAAACTCTGCTCATCAGTGAGTTTGAAATTGTTTTTGCCGAAAAGGACGGTAAGTTCTATACTTTCGGCTGACGGAGGTTTATATGAAGAAGTTTATCAGAAATACTTTCGCTCTTCTCCTCAGCGGAGCTATGCTCGTTTCTGCTGTTGGATGCAGCGAGGATGAGACAAGCAGCTATCAGGATGAGGCTGATCTCGTGGGCAATCTCCAGGAGGAGGATATGCCATACGGAGCTACAATGACTCAGATCAAGCCTTCACAGAACGATAAGGTTAAAATTGCCGTTGAGTACGACTACCGCTTCCTCACCGATGAGGAGGCTATCAAGGTGAGCGACTATATGGCTGCTCTCGGAACAGGCGATGCAGCTCTCATGGACGCAACCGTTTATCCCCCCTATATGCAGCGCCTTTGCAGCAATAACGGCGTTTCCGACACTCAGGAGTATATCGACCTCATGCGTGAGAACCTCGTCAATAACTATATGGGCGGAGAGTTTGAGTTTACATACGTCCTCATCGACGAGATGGTCGAGGATGCCGATGAGGCTGGTTTCTCTACCCTCGATTCGATTCTTGAGTCCCTCGGAGTCGGCGAGATCACCTCTAAAAAGTTAGTCAAAATCGACTGCATGTATTCCCTCGAGGGCGATTCCGGCAGCTATGCACTTTCCTACAGAACAGGCGGCAATCAGGCTGTCTACATCTACACCA
>JAFTPG010000112.1 GCA_017463375.1 Ruminococcus sp.
TTCTTCCCCAGACCCCTTTCCAAAGACTTCAACTCAAATTTTCCATATAGGGGGCATGCCCCCTATATGGAAAATTTAAATAAAAGTTTTAGGGAGGGAGTTTGAGGGATGACCCTTTTTCAAAAGGGTCTCCCTCAATAGGTTGTGAAAAACCTCCCCGAATTCAGCAAAGGATTGATGATATGGCACTTGACGGAGCATTTCTGTATGCAGTAAAAAACGAGCTTCTGCCGCTTGTGGGCGGGAGAGTAGAAAAGATACACCAGCCCTCCCGTGAGGAGATCATAATTTCTCTCCGGACACGACAGGGAAGCAGGAAAATATTTATCTCGGCGAACGCAGGGAGCGCAAGAGTTCACATAACAGAGAATCCCGTGGATAATCCGCAGACGCCGCCGATGTTCTGCATGCTTCTGAGAAAGCATCTGGGCAGCGGAAAGCTGATTGATGTACGACAGGACGGACTGGAGCGAATACTATTTCTTGATTTTGAGTGCGTCAATGAGCTTGGGGACATAGTTACAGTGACTATTGCGTGCGAGATTATGGGGCGCTGTTCAAATCTCGTGCTTATAAATCACGAGGGAAAAATCCTTGACAGTATCAAACGTGTGGACGAGGAAATGTCCCGCGAGCGAATGGTACTTCCGGGAATGAGATACACGCTGCCGCCGAGAAGTGAGCGTCTGAACTTTCTCACCTGCGAGCCTGAGCAGATTGCAGAAGCCCTGAAAGTTGCAGCTCCGGCGGAGCTGTCAAAAGTACTTATCAGGATTTTTGAGGGAATATCTCCGATACTTGCAAGAGAGTGGACATTTTTTGCAGGCAGAGGAGTGCATATTCAGAGCGATGAGATCAAAGCCGACCAGCTTGACAGACTGCTGTTTATAATCAAGCGCACCAAGGAGCAGCTGACAGAGGGAAGCTGCTGTTTCAGTGCCGCAAGCACCAGAGAGGGAATGCTAAAGGATTTCTCATTTATAAGATTGTCGCAGTTCGGAACGCTGATGTATACAAAGGAGCTTTCGTCAGCGTCGGAGCTTCTTGACTACTTCTATTTTGAGCGTGACAGGGCGGCTCGTACAAAGCAGCGTGCAAACGATTTGTTCAAGCTTTTGATGAATCTCACTGAAAGAACAACGAGAAGAATCGCAGTTCAGCGTGAGGAGCTTTCCGCCTGTGCCGACAGGGATAAGTACAAGCTTTGCGGCGATCTGATTTCTGCAAATATGTATCGTATTCAGAAGGGCGACAGCAAGGCGCTGCTTGAAAATTTCTATGATGAGAATTGTCCGCAGATCGAGATAAAGCTGGATGTGAGAAAGACTCCCTCTCAGAATGCACAGTACTACTATAACGAGTATAAAAAGGCGGTCACAGCAGAGCAGAAGCTCACTGAGCAGATCGAGAAGGGCGAGGAGGAGCTGCAGTATCTTGACAGTGTTTTCGATGCACTGACAAGAGCAGTCTCGGAGAATGATATAATTCAGCTTCGTTTAGAGCTTCAGGAACAGGGATATATCAGATCGGGCACACGAAAGGGAAAGCCGCCTAAGGCTCTTCCGCCGATCGAGTATAAATCGAGCGACGGATTTACGATTCTTGTTGGACGCAATAATGTACAGAACGACAAGCTCTCGCTGAAATTTGCGGAAAAGAGCGATATATGGCTTCATACGCAGGCTATTACGGGTTCTCATGTTCTGATTCTCACGGATGGAGTTACTCCTCCTGACAGAACTATTGAGGAGGCTGCGGTAATTGCGGCAGTCAACAGCAGAGGAAAAAGCTCTAACCTTGTGCCGGTGGACTACTGTCTTGCGAAGTTTGTGAAAAAGCCATCGGGAGCAAAGCCGGGAAAGGTAATCTTCACGAATTACTCCACAGCCTTTGTCAAGCCTGATACGGAACTTGAACAGAAGCTGAGAGTCTGAGAGCCGGAGGTCTGCAATGAATAAAAGACTTGGAATTGAATTTTTCAGGCGTGATTGTCTTGAAGTAGCTCCCGAGCTTATAGGGAAAATCCTCGTGCATCGTCTTGCGGACGGAACTGAACTGAGGGAGCGTATAGCTGAAACCGAGGCATATCGCGGCGAGGAAGATCTGGCTTGTCATGCATCAAAGGGACGAACTCCGAGAACGGAGCTTCTTTACGGTGAAGCAGGTGTGATATATATTTATCTCTGCTACGGAATGCATTGGCTGATGAATGTTATCACGGGAGAAAACGGACAGCCGCAGGGAGTTCTTATCAGAGCCGGAGAGGTTCACAGCGGTCCGGCGAAGCTGACAAAAGCATTGCGAATTAACGGAGATTTCAACGGACAGCCATTCTGCGGCAATGACGAGATATGGATCGAGGACGACGGATTCTCACCAAAGCTTAAAACAGCTCCGAGAGTCGGAATTGACTATGCAGGTGAGTACTGGAAGAATATCGAGTGGCGTTTTATAGCGGAAGAGGAGTGAAACATATATGAATGTACATTGTATCGGCTGGAATTCGGTTCATGGAAGCGGCTACAGTATCAGGCGAAATCCGTCCGAAAACGGATATATGCTGATCCTCATGAAGAGCAGTGCGTTTTTTAACTTCGACGGAACGGAAGAAAGAGCTGATAAGGATACCGTGGTGGTATACGATACAAAAATGATACAGGAATACCGTGCTGATGACAGTGTATTCATATACGACTGGATCATGTTCGACGCCGATGATGACGGCGAATTCTTTGATTCGCTTGAGATTCCTGTGAATATGCTCATACGCTATACTGACGCCGAGTTTATCAGCGGAATCATACGGAATATCGCAAATGAGTTTTATTCTGTGAGCGCCAAGAGGACGAAAATGATAGATTCTCTGATGAAAACGCTGCTCATCAAGGTGAGTGAAACAAATCTCCTGAGAGGAAGCGTTCAGCAGAATGTTGACCCTCACTACGGAGACCTTGTGGAGCTGAGAGAGAAAATTTACCGGAATCCGCAGATGAAATGGACTGTGGATACAATGGCAGCGAGCGTAAATATGTCGAGGTCATATTTCCAGCATATCTATCGTGAGCTTTTCGGTGTTTCGTGTATTTCCGACGTAATAAGCGGTAAGATTGAAAAGGCAAAGGAGCTTCTGAGCGAGACCTCATGTACCGTATCGCAGGTTGCGGCTATGTGCGGATACGACAATGAGGAGCATTTTATGCGCCAGTTTAAAAAAATTGTAGGAGTTACTCCGACAGCTTACAGAAAAAAGAGCTGAGTATAGATTTAAACGTCCGTGAGCACGGACGTTTTTGTTTTTTTATAAAATTTCTGTGCTGATATTGCAAATCAGGAGGAATTGTAGTATAATATTGTGAGAGAAATATATTGAATACAGAGAACTGACTGCAATAACAGTTCCTGCTTCTACGGAGGTAATGCAGAATGTGTGGAATAGTCGGATTCACAAATAAAATCAACGATTCCAATAGGGTAATCGGCGAAATGATGGACAGAATAAAGCACAGGGGTCCCGATGCGGAGGGAAAATACGTTGACGAGGATATTGCCCTCGGTCATCGCAGACTCAGTATTATCGACGTAAGCTCACAGGGCGATCAGCCTCTTTTTAATGAGGACGGCACGGTCGTACTTGTTTTCAACGGTGAAATTTATAATTTTCAGGGAATCCGTGAAAGGCTGATTGAAGCAGGCCACAGATTCAGAACAAAGACCGATTCCGAGGTTCTCATTCACGGCTATGAGGAGTACGGCACAAAGCTGCTGGATATGCTCAGAGGAATGTTTTCTTTCGTGATATGGGATAAGAATAAGAAGGAGCTTTTCGGTGCAAGGGATTTCTTCGGGATCAAGCCTCTGTACTATGCACAGATGAATGATACATTCATGTTCGGTTCGGAAATCAAGAGCTTTCTTGCTCATCCGCATTTCAAAAAGGAGCTTAATACAAGCGTTCTCGAGAATTATCTTACCTTTCAGTATTCCCCGACGCAGGAAACCTTTTTCAAGGGAGTATATAAGCTTCCTCCTGCACACTATTTCATCTATAAGGACGGAAAGCTTAAAACAGAGCGTTTCTGGGACGTTCATTTCAGTCCCGATGAGAAGCCGGATCTTGAGGAATGGACTAATAAGATTTCTGACATCTTCCATGACTCCGTTAAGGCTCATAAAATTGCCGATGTAGAGGTAGGCTCGTTCCTTTCAAGCGGTGTGGATTCAAGCTATGTTGCGGCAGTTGCGGACGTGGACAAAACTTTCACAGTCGGCTTCGGCAAGGATGAGAAATATAATGAGATCGGCTGGGCTAAGGAGTTTTCCAAGGCTATAGGCAAGGAAAATACAAGCAAGGTCATTACTCCCGAGGAATACTGGGGAAACCTTGCGAAGATACAGTATCATATGGATGAACCTCTCGCAGATCCGGCGGCAGTTGCACTTTATTTCGTATGCAATATTGCTTCCGAGCAGCTGAAGGTAGTTCTTTCGGGAGAGGGAGCAGATGAAATCTTCGGCGGCTACAATGTCTACAGCGAGCCGGGAGCTACGTTCTACGACAAGCTTCCGAGAGCAGTTAAGCGCGGTATCGGTGCTGCGGCAGAAAAGCTTCCTGCAAAGCGAGGAGTGAATTTCTTCGTCCGCAAGGGCAAGGATCTGGAGGAACGCTTTATCGGAAACGCATATATGTTTACTCCTGAAGAGCGCAGGTCTCTGCTTAAAATCAGGACGAATGCTCCGATGCCGCAGGAAATCACAAAGCCGTTTTATGATAATGTCAGGGGAATGGATGACGTTACAAAGATGCAGTATCTCGACCTGCACCTGTGGATGGCAGGGGATATTCTGCTGAAAGCCGATAAGATGAGTATGGCTAACTCGCTGGAGCTTCGTGTACCGTTCCTCGACAGAGAGGTAATGGCTCTTGCGGAGCGAATTCCCGTGAGATACAGAGTTACACACAAAGAAATTACCGACGAAAATACAAAATATATCACAAAATATGCAATGCGTCTTGCAGCGAAAAAGGATACTCCAAAGCAGACTGCAAAGACTGCGGCAAAAAAGAAGCTCGGATTCCCTGTACCGATCAGGGTATGGCTCAAGGAGGATAAATACTATAACATTGTCCGCAGCACTTTCGAGGGCGCAAGCTCACAGAAGTTTTTCAACACAGCTGTTCTTGTGAAGCTTCTTGATGACCACAGAGCAGGAAAAGCCGATAACAGCAGAAAAATCTGGACTGTATTCATATTCCTTGTGTGGTATAAGGTGTATTTCGAGAATGACGGCAAATATTAAGGAGATTCTATGGCAAGTATTGTGACCTATAAATATATAAAGCAGAATCCCGATATAATGGAATACATCAGGCGTGCTGACAGCGCTCTTGAAGCGCAGGGCTACACGGAGCACTCCTTTCCGCACGTTGAAAGAGTTGCACAGGTTGCGAGCATGATACTTGAAACTCTCGGATACGATGAGAGAACGGTGGAGCTTGCAAAAATCGCCGGAATGATGCACGATATCGGGAATGTGATCAACCGTATTGACCACGCACAAAGCGGAGCTGTAATGGCATTCAGACTTCTTGACAATCTTAGTATGCCTGCAAGCGAGATCTGCTCGATTATTTCCGCAATCGGCAATCACGACGAGGGAACAGGACTGCCGCTGAATGCAATATCGGCGGCTCTCATAATCGGAGATAAAACCGATGTCCGCCGAAGCAGAGTGCGTAATTCCGACCTGCTTACATTCGATATCCACGACCGTGTAAATTATTCGGTAGAGTACTCGAAGGTCAGCTTCAGCGAAGATAAGAGCTCCATAATCCTGGAGCTCCAGATCGATACAAAGCTCTCATCCGTACTTGAATATTTCGAGATATTCCTTAACCGCATGCTGCTCTGCAAAAAAGCTTCACAGTATCTCGGGGTTAAGTTCGAGATGATCATCAACGGCGGAACAGTTCTGTAAAACGACAACACAAAATAAAATCCCGGAGGTTTAAAATTTATGTATTCAGAATATCAGCATCTCATTGACCTTAGTGATTACTCACCATCATGGTGGGACGGCATTGTAAGACTTGGCGAGGAGATCAAGAACGATCCGTCAAAGTTCGCTCACGAGTGCGAAGGAAAGATTATGGCGACTCTTTTCTACGAGCCGTCAACCCGTACGCAGATGTCCTTCCAGACAGCCATGCTGAGACTCGGCGGAAGAATCATCGGCTTTGACAATCCGTCGAATTCATCCGTTTCAAAGGGAGAAACTCTGAAGGATACAACTAAAATCGTCAGCAGCTATGCTGATATTCTCGTAATACGCCATCCTGTTTCCGGAGCGGCGAAGGGTGCAGCTCTTACAGCAGGCTGCCCTGTGATCAATGCCGGAGACGGCGGACATCTTCACCCGACTCAGACTCTGACAGATATGCTGACTCTGAAAATTGAAAAGGGAACACTCTCCGGACTTACGATCGGTATGTGCGGCGACCTGATCTACGGCAGAACAGTGCACTCTCTTTGCAAGGCTCTGAGCTGCTTTAAGGGAAATAAGTTCATCTTTATTTCTACTCCTGAGCTGAGAATGCCGTCGTATGTCAAGGATGTTATCATCGCAAACGGCAGTACATTTGAGGAGGTCGATACTCTCGAGGAAGCAATCAGCAAGCTCGATGTGCTCTACATGACGCGAATTCAGCAGGAGCGTTTCGCAAGCAGGGAGGAGTATCTCGCTCAGAAGGATACATATGTGCTCGACAGAAAGAAGATGATGGACGCTAAAAAGGATATGATAGTTCTTCATCCGCTTCCGAGAGTTGACGAGATCACAGTTGACGTTGACGAGGATAAAAGAGCGATGTACTTTACTCAGGCTAAGTACGGCGTGTATGCGAGAATGGCGCTTATTATGACCATGCTGAAGAATCAGGCTCCGTCTGAGCTTCTTAAAGGAAGTACTTACAACGGTGTGCGCTGTGATAATCCGAAGTGCATAACAAACCACGAGGAATATCTGCCTAAGAGCTTCCGTTCAAGCGGAGACGATACGCTTCTCGAGTGCGAATACTGCGACGAGAGAAAGCTTATATAGCAGAAAACCCGGAGTTTCAGGACTCCGGGTTATTTTTGATTCTGTTTTTCATTTTCGTTCTGACTTTGCGGATCTTGAAAATCAGACCATAGATAAAAAAGACAGCAAGAGCAAATGCAAAGATTGAAAACAGGATATTCTCTTTCAGAGCACTGATTCCAATGAATATCATAAGCAAAACAACAGCAGTGTAAATCAGAAGAAAAATTACAGCCACAATGATTGCAAGTACACGCTTTTTCCCTTTTTTATTCTTGTTGGCTAAGTCTGAGACAGCCACATATTCGGCGGATTCAAATACCAATTCAAAGACGATCTCTATTAAAACCTCTATTAAAAATTCCATGAAAAATCCTCCCAAAGCAGTTGCTATGAGAGGATTATATCATTTTTGCAGAATTTTGTCAATATGATTACCGAACCATATCCAGTACATTTTTGAACTCGAGAGCCTTTTCGATGCTGCCGTCGATTTTGAGCTTACCGCTTGTGAAAGCCCATACAGGGTCGAGCTTTCCTTCAGCAAGCTTCAGAAAATTTTTGGCTGATATATTGAATCTTGCGTCTCTGTCATAGTAGTTATAAGGCTCAGCGTGAAGAACTCCGTCCTTAGCCTCGATGTAGAACACGCCCTCGCCCTCGCCGGTGATGTTTACTTCGACAGCAAGATGATCGCTGTAATTATTCAATATTTTTCCGTCGCAGACTTTTTTTACTTCTGATACGATTTCTTCGTAGGTCATTTGTTAAATCCTCCGGTTAATCTATTATAGTTTCCCAATGCTCGGCGTGGTAAGCGTCGAAGCACATTTTTATCTGTTCTGTGTTATTTTTTTCCTCGGCAAGAGGAGGAAGATCGTCCAGTGAAAAGTAATCGCTTGCCACTGTTTCAAGATTGGGAGCGAATTCTCCTCCTACAGCTGTACATATTGCGAATACCTTGCAGATTTTATAGGCATAAACGGGGAGATTATGCTTTTCCCTGTCCTGAACCGCAACAACTCTGCCGACCGTTACGTCGAGACCGGCTTCCTCTTTGCATTCCTTGATAATATTTTCTCCGACAGACAAATCGGCATCGACCCAGCCTCCGGGAAGCGACCATTTTCCATTGCTCTCCTGAACGAGAAGAATCTTCTCGTCCTTGAATACAGCAGCTCTGCAATCAAGCTTGGGAGTCTGATATCCGAACTCAGAGCAGAACAGATCTCTGACCTTTTCGATAGGAATATCGGATTTATGGCTTATCATTTCAGCTGAAATCTCACGGATTCTTTCAAAGCGCTCGATATCGTACTTGTCCTTACAGTAATAGAGCGCACCCTGAGCGATACTCTGGAGTTCAACTGCCCATTTAAGCCACTGTTCGTTTTTGTCCATTACTTCACACCGTAAGTATCACGGTATTCGAGCATCTTATCGAGATACTCCTTACCGGGAACAATATCATTGCGGATAGCGTCGATGATATCCTCCATAGTAACGATAGGATACACAGTCACGCCGAAGTCACGCTTGACCTCCTGAACAGCGGAAAGCTCACCGGTACCCTTTTCCATACGGTCAACAGTAATAACCATACCCGTAACGTCAACGTCAGCAGCTCCCTTGAGCTTGGGCATGGACTCACGGAGAGCCTTTCCGGAAGTCATAACGTCGTCAATGATGATAACCTTTTCGCCGTCTGTGAGAGTCTTGCCAACGAACATACCGCCCTCGCCGTGATCCTTGGCTTCCTTGCGGTCGAAGCAGTAGGAGATATCAATTCCGAATTTATTACTCAGAGCCACAACAGTGGATACGGCAAGCGGAATACCCTTGTAAGCGGGTCCGAAGAGAGTCTCAACGGGGATATTGTTAGCGTGAATGCACTCAGCGTAGTACTCACCGAGCTTAGCGAGCTGAGCGCCTGTCTTGTAGTTACCGCAGTTGATGAAATAGGGAGCCTTTCTTCCGCTTTTGAGAGTAAACTCACCGAAAGTGAGCACTCCGCAGTCAACCATAAATTTGATAAAGCTTTCTTTGTAAGTCATAATTTAAACCTCCGTAATTTTATATAAATCCTGTCAGACAGGATTATTTTCTTCATTTTCGTCAAATCTGTATCCGCATCCGGGACATTTCGGGTAGTCAAAATCAATTGCTTCGCCGCAGTCGGGACAGCTTTTCTGAGGCAGGCAGTCAAGCTCGTCATCCAGATCCATGTCGAATCCGTCCTCGAAAACTGCGTTTTTCCTGAGATTGAAAGATAAGGTGAATTTTCCGCATTTAGGGCAGTAGCAGCCTGTGTGAGAGCTTAATGACAGAGTATCAACGAGTGTATTGTCAACCGTAAAGTCCGCTGCCGGAACATTAAGCAGACCGGTAGCTCCAAAAACTCCCGCTCTGAAACTGACCTTGCCATTTTTCATTTCAATACCACAATTTTCACAAATCATGCTAATACCCCTTTATAATGTCCTTTCGATATCCTCAAGCTCCTTGATCCAGATACGCACAGAAGCGTCACTTGGCATACGCCAGTCACCTCTTGGCGAAAGAGTAACGCTTCCGACCTTTGGACCGTCGGGCAGACATGAACGCTTGAACTGCTGTGAGAAGAATCTCCAGTAGAATTTTTTCAGCCACTTCATGATAATTTCAGGAGAATACTTATCCTCAAAAGCGAGGCAGGAGATCCTGAAAATCTTTGACGGAGCGAATCCGAAACGCATCATGTAGTAGAGGAAGAAGTCGTGCAGCTCATAGGGACCCACCAGATCCTCGGTTTTCTGAGCGATTGAGCCGTCTTTTTCGGGCGGAAGCAGTTCAGGGCTGACAGGCGTATCAAGGACATCAAGAAGCACATCTTTCAGTACTCCATCGGAAATCTGCGCTTCATAGCTAACCAGCCAGCGAACGAGAGTTTTAGGAATGGAAGCATTCACGCCGTACATTGACATATGGTCGCCGTTGTAGGTAGCCCAGCCGAGAGCAAGCTCAGACAGATCTCCCGTGCCGATAACGATTCCGCCGAGCTGATTAGCCTTGTCCATGAGAATCTGAGTGCGCTCACGAGCCTGAGAGTTCTCATAGGTAACGTCGTGAAGCTCGGGATTCTGGGAAATATCCCTGAAATGCTGATTTACGCTGTCACGGATATTGATCTCCTCAAGAGAAGCACCGTAGGACTTCGCAAGGAGACAGGCATTATTGTAGGTACGGTCAGTAGTACCGAAGCAGGGCATAGTAATTGCGTGTATGCCTTTTCTGTCGAGTCCGAGCATATCGAATGCGTGAACGGTAACGATCAGAGCGAGAGTTGAGTCAAGACCACCCGAAAGACCGAGGACAACATTCTTGCATCCGATATGGCGCAGTCTTGTCATAAGTCCGGCAGCCTGCATTTTCAGGATACTCTGACAGCGGCTGTCGAGAGATTTTTTATCCGACGGAATAAACGGATTCGGAGAGAATCTGCGGTCCAGCTTTGTCTCTTCAATATTCAGACGGAAAGCATTGAAAGCGTAATCTGACTGAGCGTCCGAAGAAAATGTACTGCACTTTCTTCTCTCGCTAAGAATTCTGTGAATATCAATATCGGCGATAGTAAGTCCCGAGCCGCTGAAAGGCAGAGCTTCTGAGAGCACTGAGCCGTTCTCAGCGATAATACGGTGTCCCGAGAAAACCATGTCAGTCGTAGATTCACCGATACCAGCGTCAGCGTAAGCATAAGCGCAGAGCAGACTGCCAGACTTAGCCTGAATAATAGTGCGGCGGTAATCTGATTTTCCTATAGTTTCATCGCTTGCGGAGAGGTTGAAAATAATGACAGCACCATTCTGTGCATGACGAACAGATGGCGTATCTGCGACCCAGAGATCCTCGCATATTTCAATTCCGAAGCTGAGACCTGGGAGGTCGGGGCACTCAAAAACCTGATTTACACCGAATGTGACGTAATCGCCGTTAATGAAGGTACTGCTGTCGATTCCTTTTCCGGAAGCAAAATGTCTTGCTTCGTAGAATTCGCTGTAGTTCGGGATATTCTCTTTGGGAACGATTCCGAGAATCTTACCTTTGAAAATCACAGCGGCGCAGTTATAGATTTTATTCATAAAGCTGAGCGGCAGACCTACGATAGATACGATTTCCAGTTCAGCAGTTTCGCTGACGATTCTGATAAGGCTGTTTTCAGCGGAAGTGCCGAGAGCCTCCTGAAAAAACAAATCTCCGCAGGTATAGCCTGTAACAGAAAGCTCAGGGAAGCAGACGATTTTCACGCCTCTGGAATGAGCCTCTTTAGTCATTTCGATAATTTTATCGGTATTATAATCGCAGTCAGCAACCCTGATATCAGGCGAAGCACAGGCGATTTTAATAAATCCGTCCTTCATAGAGCAAAACCTCCGTAAAATAGCATACTACTATTATAGCCTATTTTCCATAATTATGCAAGGACAAATTGTTGAACGCTTCCGAAGAGCACGCAAATCAATTTTTAAACTTAAATAATTTATGTATTACGTTATCCGACTGTAGGGGCAGCCCTTGCGGCTGCCCGTAGGTGAAATTTAACGTCACTTCGGGCGACCGAGCCAAAGGCATGCGCAAAAGAGCAAAATCATAGATTTTGTTTTTTGCGGAAAGGGTCGCCCCTACAAAAATTGTTTGCAATGATACATCATTTTTTGAAAATTGATTTGCGTGTCCGAATAGCAAATCTCCTTTACAAGAGTACAAAAATATGATATACTATTTCAGTGAAAGTGCAGGTGAAGCGGTTATGGAAAACAGAATAAAAGCTGATATAGCGATAGTCGGCGGAGGAGCGTCGGGGCTTGCAGCAGCAATCGGAGCAGCCGGTGCGAATGCGACGCTGAAAGTTGTAATAGCCGAGCGTCTCGACAAAACGGGAAGAAAAATTCTTGCAACAGGAAACGGAAGATGCAATTTAAGCAACAGGAATCTCTCCGGAAAAGCATATCACGGCTCAGTGAATAACGTGATGGACGTAATAGCAGAAACGCCCTCGGCAGAGGAATTCTTCGGAGAGCTTGGAGTACTTTGCACCTCTGACGAACAGGGAAGAATATATCCGTACAGCAGCAGTGCAGCTTCTGTTCTGAATGCTCTCAGAATCAGAAGCGCAGCACTGGGGGTTAAGGAAGTCTGTGGCTTTGAGGTAAAGTCTATCGAAAAGAAAAACGGGAGATTCCTGCTTCGCTCCGAGGACAGAGAAATTGAGTGCAGCAGAGTCATTATTGCAGCCGGCGGCTATGCCGCTCCATCGTTCGGAACAGACGGAGGAATGATGCGGCTTTTCAGGGAAAAGGGCTATAGGACGGCAAAAATTTGTCCTGCGGTTGCACCGTTCAAAGTCAGCAGGGAGGCTCTCAAAGGACTTAAAGGAGTCCGTGTGAAGGGCAAAATTGCAGCTCTATCAGATGGCAAAGTACTTCGTGAGGAGTACGGCGAGATCCAGTTCACTGAAAGCACTGTTTCGGGAATATGCGTGTTCAATCTTGCATATCTGATGTCACAGTACGAGGGCAGACTGTCGCTTCGTGCAGACCTGATGCCTGAGATGAGCGTGAAGAAGCTTGAGGAATATCTTTTCAGCGTGCAGTATCAGCGTTATGATTGTACGCTTGAGGAGCTGCTGACGGGAATTTTCGTGAAAAATCTTGCTGTGTATCTGGTGAAAAGAGCTGTAGGCAGACCGCTTACCGATAAGATATCAGCATTGAAATACGGAGAGCTTCACAGGCTTGCAGAGCTGATAAAATCACTGGAATTTGAGGTCACGGGCAGCTCTCCATGGCAGAATGCACAGGTGACCTCGGGAGGAATTCACGGGAGCTGTATAAATGCAAGGCTGGAGTCAAAGCTCGACAGAGGAGTATATTTTGCAGGAGAGATCCTCGATGTTGACGGTGACTGCGGAGGATATAATCTCCAGTGGGCATGGTCGTCGGGACTTCTTGCAGGCAGAAGCTGTGCGGAATCGCTGAAAACAGGAGCAAAAAATGATCAGGATAAATAATATTAAGGTACCGTTGGATTTCAATTTTACAGAGCTTAAATCGTTCTGCATCGGGAAATACGGTATTGACGAAAGAAAACTCAGAAGTGTGAAGCTGTCGAAAAAATCGGTAGACGCAAGACGAAAAAGCGATGTGCATTTTATAATTTCGATCGATATTGAAGCGGAAAACGAAGGAAAGCTGTTGAAAAGTATAAAGGGAGCTGTCAAAGCTGAAAAATACAGCTATCAGCTCAACCGAATCAAAGCTCCGTCAGAACGTCCCGTTGTTGTCGGATTCGGACCAGCCGGAATGTTCGCTGCGCTGGTTCTTGCGGAGAGCGGAGCAGATCCGATCGTACTTGAGCGCGGCAGCGATGTGGACTCCAGATGCAGAGCTGTGGAGGAGTTTCAGAGCACGGGAAAGCTTGATACCGAGTGCAACGTGCAGTTCGGAGAAGGCGGAGCCGGAACGTTTTCCGACGGAAAGCTTACGACAGGCATCAAGGACAAACGTCTGGGATTTGTTTTTGAAAAGCTTGCAGAGTTCGGCGCTCCCGAGGAGATCCTTTACATGGCAAAGCCTCACATCGGCACGGATATTCTGAGAGATGTGGTGAAAAATCTGAGAGAGCGGGTTAAATCGCTTGGCGGAGAGATTCTTTTCAACAGCCGTTTCAGCGGATATGAGACTGAAAACGGCAGAGTTTCCGCAGTGAAATATATCCGTGACGGGCAGGAGTTCTCAATTAATACGAGAAATGTGATTCTTGCAACAGGTCACAGTGCAAGAGACGTTTTTGAGCTTCTGCACAGGAATAATCTTGAGCTTTCGCAGAAAAATTTCTCAGTCGGAGTGCGTATCGAGCATCTCCGCAGCGATATCGACAAGGCTATGTACGGAGAATTTGCAGGTCACAAGGCTCTGAAGGCAGCTGACTACAAGCTCGCTGTGCATCTCGAAAACGGCAGAACTCTCTACACATTCTGTATGTGTCCGGGAGGATACGTTGTCGCAGCTTCCTCGGAGGAGAACCGCCTTGCAGTCAACGGAATGAGCTGCTTTGCCCGTGATGCGGATAACTCCAACAGTGCGCTTCTTGTAGGAGTCAGCACGGAGGATTACGGAAGCTCTCACCCTCTTGCCGGAATGTATTTCCAGCGTGAGCTTGAAGAAAAAGCATTTATTGCAGGAGGCGGAAATTATTCCGCTCCGATTACAATGGTAGGGGATTTCCTCAGCGGAGAGTCAGAGGAGACACTTGGGAAAGTGACTCCCTCCTACAGACCGTCGGTGAAGTTTGCTTCTCCCGACGAATATCTTCCCGATTTTGTCTGCGAGTCCCTTAGAATGGGAATCAGAGAAATGGGAAAGAAAATCAAAGGCTTTGACTCACCTGACGCAGTTCTGACAGGAATCGAAAGCCGAAGCTCTTCACCGGTGAGGATCAACAGAGGAGAGGATCTGCAGTCTGTTTCTCTGAGAGGGCTTTTCCCCTGCGGAGAGGGCGCAGGCTACGCCGGAGGAATCGTTTCTGCGGCAGTTGACGGAATAAAATGCGCCGAAGCAGTTCTGAACGAACTGAAATAAGATAAAAGAACCGCCCCGTAATGTACAAGCAGTACAATCGGGGCGGTTTAATGTTTTTACGGAGTTTTATTCGGCAAGCTTTTTCAGGAATGCACGGGTTCTTTCATTGCTCGGATTGTCGATTACATCGCAGGGCTTGCCCTCCTCAACGATGTGACCTCCGTCCATGAAGATAACTCTGTCTGAAACGCTTCTTGCGAAGTCGATTTCATGAGTTACGATAATCATTGTCATTTTCTCCGCAGCAAGCTCCTTCAGAACCTTGAGGATCTCCGCTGTAAGCTCAGGGTCGAGCGCAGATGTAGGCTCATCGAAGAAGAGCATTTTAGGCTTTATTGCGAGTGCTCTTGCGATTGCGACTCTCTGCTGCTGACCGCCCGAGAGCTGATACGGATAGTAATCGCCTTTATCGGATAGTCCCATTTTTTTCAGAAGAGCCTTTGCCTCCTGCATAACTTCCTTTTTATCCCGCTTCTGAACATTGATCGGAGCGTCGGTTATATTCTTCAAAACTGAATAATGCGGACACAGATTGAAATTCTGGAACACCAGTCCGAAGCTTCCCTTAACCTTTTTGAGAGTCTGCTTATCGGCGTATTCCGGAGTACCGCCGTTACTGTTTACAGCTTCTGTTCCGCAGTAGCTCATGCTTCCGCCGTCGATAGTCTCAAGCATCGCCATACAGCGAAGAAGCGTGGATTTTCCTGAACCGGACGGTCCGAGCACGGATATCACTTCACTTTCGGCAACAGACAGACTGATATCCTTGAGTACCTGCAAATCGCCGAAGCTCTTTTTAACATTTTTTATTTCAAGCAAATTCATACGGCTTACTCCTTATCTGAAATAGTTCATTTTCTTTTCAATGCGCTCCATGATAAACGCAACGATGAAGTTGAAGATGTAGTAGAACACGCCTGCCACGAATAATGGGATAATTGTAGTTTCTGCTGCTGCAACCTGCTGAGCGATCGTAAACATCTCGACATAGGAGATAGCAAATGCAAGCGAGGTGTCCTTTACAAGAGTGATGACCTCGTTTGTAACGGACGGAAGAATATTCTTGACCATCTGCGGGAAAACGATTTTGAAGAATCTCTGAGACTTGCTGTAGCCGAGAACGTCGCAGGCTTCATACTGTCCCTTAGGAACAGCCTGGATTCCCGAGCGGTAGATCTCAGCAAAATATGCAGCGTAGTTCAGGGTGAATCCGATAATTACCGCATAAAAACGGTATTCATTAGTTGTCTGGAGTCCGAGGAGAAGGCTGGGACCGAAGAATACTACAAAAAGCTGGAGCATCAGCGGAGTGCCTCTTACAACGGATATGTAGAGCTTTACAAGCCATCTCAGAGGAGCAATTCTTGACATTCTTCCTGCCGCGATGAGAAGTCCGAGCGGAAGCGCAAAGAGCAGAGTCAGCACGAAGATTCCGAGTGACGATACAAGACCCTCTGCAACCTGCTTTGTGATTCTCAGGAGCTTATCCGTAAAGCTTTCTGTGTCACCGCTGCCTGAACCGTCAGGGTACTCGTCATCAGCTGAGAGACAGATACTGGAATCGAGTCCCCATTTGTCAGCAATTTCCTCAAAGGTTCCGTCCTCAAGCATCTCAATAAGAGCACTCTGAACCTGATCACGAAGCTCAGTATTTCCCCTTAGGAAGCCTACGGCATACTTTTCCGAGGAAATATGCTCGTCGAGCATCATAAATTCATTTCCTCTTGATTCGATTTCATATGCACCTACACCGATGTCCATACAGATCGCGTCAACAGCTCCTGTCTGGAGATTCAGAAATGCGCTGTTGTAGTCTCCGACCTGCTGAAGCTCGGCAAAAGAAGCCGTAAGAGCCTTGTTTTCTTCAGTTGCGTCATCGCTTGTAAGAGCTGCAAGAGCAGAGCTGTCTGCCTGCACTGCAACATACTTTCCTGCGAGATCGGAAAGCTGAGTGATTCCTGAATCCGCCTTAACGATCACCACCTGAGAGTTATCGATATACGGTGTACTCCAGGTATATTTGTCCTCTCTTCCGTCGAGTGTGAAGCCGTTCCAGATACAGTCAATTGCACCTGTTTTCAGCTCCATGTCCTTGGAATTCCATTCGATAGGCTGCTTTTTCAGAGTCCAGCCAAGACGGTTACAGACTTCCTGAGCAAGGTCAAGGTCGAATCCTACATATTCGCCGTTTTCGTCCTTGTACCCATAGGGCGGGAACTCTGCGTCAAAGCCGACAACAAATTCACTGTCATTCTTCGTTCCGGAAGAAGCACAGCCCGACAGCGTCATCGGAAGCAGTCCGATCAATAGTATAGCTGCAAGTATCAGCAGCCAATGCTTTTTGTGATTTTTCATAAAATTTCCACTCCTTGTGAATTTATGAATCTAATTATATCAGAAAATCCAGCATTTTACAAGAGGTTGCAGAAATTTACATAACATGATATATACTGAATCGCAATCTATCGGAGCTGTTTTCATAACCTACTGGGGCAAACCTTTCTGAAGAAAGGTTCTTCCCCAGACCCCTTTCCAAAGACTTCAACTCAAATTTTCCAGATAGGGGCATGCCCCTATCTGGAAAATTTAAATAAAAGTTTTAGGGAGGGAGTTTGAGGGATGACCCTTTTTCAAA
>JAFTPG010000113.1 GCA_017463375.1 Ruminococcus sp.
AACCCTTTTGAAAAAGGGTTCTCCTAACCGTCGCCTGTCCCCTCTGTCAGCTTCGCTGACATCTCCCCACACTGTGGGGAGTCATCCTCAAACTCCTTTCCTAAAACTTTCAGTTTTAAATTTCAGCCCCATAGGGTACACGCCGGAAAAATACGCAATTTCCTGGTTGACTTGGTGTGTACCCTATGGGGCTGAAATTTAGATTAAAAGTCTTTGGAAGGGGGTTCGGGGGAGAACCTTTCTTCAGAAAGGTTTCCCCCGATTAATACATGTAATACTTCTGTACGAGCAGTCATCTTAACTGTCCGCTATTATGATTATAAGTAAGTTTCAGGAAGCTCCGTGATAAGCTGAGCGAGTTTTTTCTGGACTGAAAGAGCGTCCATGTTGCTCATACCGTCACCGCGCTGGTAAACGTCAGCTGCATTTTTCTCTTCGTCTGTAAGAGGATACTGATCCGAATTTGTAACATAGCTCATGATTTTTACAGCGTCATTGATGTTAACCTCACCGCTGAGGTCAGCGTCGCCATAGATGATATCTTCTGCCGGCTCTGTTGTTGTCGGAGGCTCTGTAGTAGGCTCTTCCTTTTCAACGGTAGTACCATCAGGCTCGATACCTCCTACGAGAACTCCGTCGGAGTAAATGCAGATGTGGTCAGCTTTGGTTTCGCTTCCGTCCTGATAGGTATCGGCACATTTTGTTAATCCCTGATAGCTCCAGTCGTTTGTAGGATCCCAGATATCTCCCCAGTAGAAGCCAACTGTGAACTGATACTTCTTGTTTGAGTTTGCGATCACATAGTCATCCCATTTAACCTCAATATAGTAGATGTTCGGGTCAAAGGAAGCGTCATACTGGTAAGGTCCTGAGATAACGCCGTCTGCTGGGGCAGCCTCCTGCTGAGCCTGGTCGTAAAGCTCTTCACCCTTAACAAGACTGATATTAGCCTTATCTTTGAAACCTTCAATACTGAAATAGTATCTCATAGAGAGGTCTTTCTTAGGCTCAACAGAGTCTGTACGCATCTGAATAGCGAGCTTTGTAACGCCGGAACCATCTGCTTTGAGGTCGTCAACTGCATAAGCGTCAGCCCAGAAGCCGTTTCCGCCGCCCTCAGAACTGTATGAAGGCTCCGGAGGGAAGTCAGTTGTAACAGCCATATCGCTTGTTCCGTAGTACTCATAAAGACCTGCACAAGCTCCTACAAAAGCAGCGTTGTAGTCAATAGTAACCTCATTATAGATATAGTCATCAGTGATATCAATGTGCTGGTCGCTTCCGTCAGGACCGCCTACAAGTGCACCGTAGAGAACATAGCGATGCTCATCAGTGCTTGTGGAATCGGTAAGACCCGAGGCTGCACGGTGGTGAGGATACTTAGCAGAGTTCTCGTTATATCCTACGATATAGCTTCTTCCGAGGGGATTATCTCCCATGATGTATTCCATCTGACCCTTAGCCCATTCACTGAATTCACCGGGCTGACCATTGTTGGTATATTTGTCATAAACGAGACCGACGAGCTGCATAGCTGTGTTATATCTTGCCGAGCCCCACTGGCTTCTGAAAGCATAACCGCCGGGAGTTTCAAGAGCCTGCCATGTAGGAAGACATACTGCTACCTCGTCCCAGAAATCTTTGAAAACATATTCATTTTCGCCCTGAGCTGCTCTTACAATATTTACAAGGTCAAGCTCGGGATGCTCCTGATTGATAACACCCCACATTGAATTTGCGCCTGCCCACATATCGTTCCAGTTGTAGCAGTAGCCTGATGGAGCATAATAATCAACATACGGAGCAGCTGTTTCGAGATAAGACTTATCCCCCGTGCTGATATACAGCCATGCAGCAGCCCAGCAGAAATCATCTTCCCATTTATCAGATTTATAAAATTCCATAGGACCGTCAGCATTGTCACTCAGCTGCTTAGGATTGTCGTTTGCAAAATCCCAGAGAGCCTTTGCGTAGTCGAGAGATTTAGCTGCATACTCGGGGTCTGTGTCCTTAAAATTCAGGTAGTTGATCGCAAGTGAAGCAGCAGCAGAAACAACATAATCTGTCTGCGGCTTATCAGCTGTAAGGAACCACGCAGGTCTGTTCATTTTATCAACCTCGGGAGAATTCCATACTGCATGGTCAACGTGACCTTCTCCTACCTGATAGCAGTGGGCGATAACAGTACCGCTGCTGTCGCGGAAGGTACACTTCATGAGATAGTCATTGAAGTAGCGAAGAATGGTCTCAATATGGTCGTCCTGACCGAGTGACACATAGGAATCACGGAATTCATAGTATCCCCAGCCGAGAGTTGACGCCGCATAGTTCTCAGGCATACCGAATTTTACATGGTCTCCTGCGTCATGGAAGCCGCCTGAAACGTCGATATAGCCATCACCGTCGGGGTCGAGAACATCCTTGTACTGATCAAGGAAGGACTGTGACAGGTTTGTGCCGGAGCTTTTGGTATCAGCCATTGTCTGCATGGGAACCTGAGCGTCATAGGTATGGCAGTCGCCTCTCCATGTATAGCGGGTATTCTCGCTTACACCGTCGCCGCACATATTAGCGTCGTAGAAGTACATTGAGTACTGGAGCGCACGGGCAAAGTCGTAGTCAAGACCGGAGTCATTTGCCAGTGAAGTTTCAAGCTCGCCTGCTGCGAATACACTGTTAAGTGAAACAGCCATCGAGCTGAGTGCGGTAACAGCGCATACAGCAGCGCTGATCAATTTTTTGGTTGTTTTCATTATTTACCTCCTGTTATTTCGGATAGTTAATCTACATATATGTTTCGGGAAGCTCTGTAATAAGCTGAGCGAGCTTCTTCTGAACGGAAAGAGCGTCCATGTTGCTTATTCCGTCGCCGCGCTGATAAACATCAGCCAAATTTGCCTCTGCGTCAGTAAGCGGATATTTCACCTTGTCTGTAACGTGACTCATGATCTTTACAGCGTCCGAGATTTCCAGCTCTCCGCTGAGATTAGCGTCTCCGAAAATCTCTTCCTCTGCGGAGGAAGTTTCCGTTGTCGGAGGAGCTGTTGTCGGTTCATCTGTTACAGGCTCTGTCGTCGGCTCTTCCGACGAAATCGGATAGGATTTCAGGTCGGGAAGCTCATCAAGAGTGATACAGTACTCGCTCTGATAGATTTCAACGAGGTTATCAACGGGATTATTCTGCTCGCTGGTGAGGTAGTTCATATACCACGGACAGAAGTAGAGCCATTTTGCCTTGTCGTTGAGAAGATTCTCCAAAGACGGAATAGTATCATTTTCGGTCATAGCAACCATTTTTTCGCCGTCAGTGCTCTGAACAAGAGTATAGAATGTGGAAGAAATGGAGCTGAGATTCGGCTGACCGTCCTTAGCGTTATACTTGTCATATCCCATAAGGTCAACTACGTCGTCGCCGGGATACCATTCTGAAGAAGTCGGATAGGTATAGCCCGTCCATGTCCAGATAAGGTTATCAAGACCGTAAACATTGGTAAGCTGGTCGTAGAGCAGTCTGTAGAGCTGCTTGCACGGCTCGGGACCCTCAGCTCCCCACCAGAACCATGCTCCCTCGGCTTCGTGGAGAGGTCTCCACAGGATCGGAACATCCGCTTCCTTGAGCTTTGTAAGCTCGCCGGCGATAAGCTCGATATCCGCCATAAGAACCTCGTTTTCCCAGGTGCCCTCTGTAAGAGCATTGGTGATACTGAAAGTGGTATAGGTATCACTTGCTGATTCTACATAGAAAGCAACTTTGGTGCTGCCCTCCTCAACAGGAACGTTCCAGTGCCAGCTGACGGTAGCAATACCGTTATATTCGTTCACCCACTCAATACAGCGCTCGGGAGCGTTGTCACGCCACGAGGTATCGGTCGTATTGTAGGAGAGAAAGTCAATTCCTCTTATTGCGGGCTGCTCTCCTGTTTTTTCAAGAATATACTGGAACTCAGCCTCATTGTCCTTGATGTAGGTATCAGGATCGTTCCATGAGTTATAATTGTGCGAGCCGCAGTACTCCTGCTGACCTGAAATAATGTTGTTTCCGTAGACATCACACAGATAGTTGTAAAGACGCTTTGTTGACTCGGAAGCATTCGGATTGGAAAGCTGACGAGTCGGCGACAGTGCTGAAATACTTTCGTCGGCAGGCTTAACAGTTAAGTAATCGTAATAGGTGTAGCCCCAATAGGATTCAAGCTCAATAGTATTGACGCCCTCCTGAAGCAAAACGATACCGCCCGGAGCTTCCTCGAAAGTAAGGTTGCGTACAAAGCTGACCTCGCCCTGATTAGTGCCGTTGATGTTGAGGTATTGTACCTTTTTCGCGTCAGAAGGCTGACAGTAGCATATCGACATCTCGTACAGACCTGCCTCCTCGACAGTAACATCGACGCTGACCTTAGTTCCCTTCTGACCAAGGAACACAAAGCCTCCGTCTGAAGCATTGGTAAGGTCATATTCCTCGCCGCTTCCGTCCTCGGCAGTATTGCCGGTCCAGCCCTCGGTATAGACCTCGCTGGTGTCGCTGGAGAAGCCGTCCTCAAACTCATAGCGGATGATTTCAGGATCCGCAGATGTTTCGGCGCTCACAGCAGGAACTGCAATACAGGTTCCTGCTGCGGTAATGGCGGCAGCGATAGCTGTACATGCAGTTCGTTTGAATAATTTTCGTTTCAAAAATAATTCCCCCTCTAAAATTATTAAAAAACAGCAATTTCCGGCATAATTTAAGTAAAAATATGCCAAAAATAAAGCGCACACTTATGATAACACAGTTTTTTCACAAATGCAATAGATTTCATAAAAAAATTCCTAAAGAGGAGACTATTTTATATATTGGGACGGAATCCCACGGGAGCTGTCTCACCAGTCTCTTTTGGATTGAACATCCCCAGCCTTTTATCCTGCATAACAACAGCTCTGCGGACTGTATCATAACCGAAGCGTTTCCGGAGATTATCAACAGCACGGTTGATGCTCTCTTTTTTCTGATCTTGCATAGCCTCTCCGCCGAAATCCAGCTGAACCTCCTCACTGTAAGGAACAAGCTCCGAAGCGCAGACAGAGATACTGCGGACGGGAATGATACTCCGACAGGCATTTTTATATAGTCTGAAAGCTGTTTCCGCAAGCTGAGAGCTGTCGGCGATACTACTTGAAAAGCTGCACTGACGTGTAATCCAGCTCAGATTCCTGTCTCTTATGTTAATTGATACGGTTCTGCATTTCAGATTATGCTCTCTCAGCTGCATTGCAATATTCTCACTCAGGGCATAAATAAGAATTTTTACATCACGGTCGTTCTCAAGGTCACGATATGGAGTTACTCCGCTGCTGACTGATTTCGGAGGAGTCTTTGCATCAAACCTCATGACAGGTGAGCTGTCGAGACCATTGGCGTAGATCCAGAGATATTCGCCCCACTTTCCGAGCCATGATTCAAGCACAGACAGTTCAGTTTCGGCAAGCTCTCCGATCGTCTCAATATAGCGTGATTTCAGCTTTTTCATGGTAGCTCTGCCGACGCCCAGCATATTCTCTACGGGAAGCTTCCATATTTTCTCTTTAAAATTTTCTTCAGTTATAACGGTGACGGCGTCGGGCTTTTTCATATCCGAACCAAGCTTTGCGAAGATTTTATTGAAGCTGACTCCGATAGAAACGGTAAGACCATATTCCTCCTTGACCCGGCGGCGGATCTCCTCGGCGATCTCAACGGGATTGCGGCGGTTTCCTGTGAGATCCAGCCAGCATTCGTCTATGCCGAAGCTTTCAAGCAGGTCGGTGTACTCAAAGCAGATCCCTTTGAAAAGCCGTGAGAACTTATGATACCGGTCAAAATGAGGTTCGACAGTAGTCAGCATGGGACATTTCTGTTTTGCCTCCCAGACAGCTTCGCCTGTCCGGACTCCGTAAGCCTTGGCAAGCTCGTTTTTAGCGAGAATAATTCCGTGGCGCTCCTCCTTCCTGCCTGCAACGGCGAACGGAATATCACGCAGCTCCGGGCTGTAGACGCTCTCGACAGAAGCGAAAAAGTTATTGCAGTCAACATGAAGAATGTCTCGTTTCATATAATCACCATCTTTAAAACAAATGTTCGGAACTAATGTTCCTGTATATGATATCATACTTTTTCCGATTTGTCAACAGTAAATTTATTCTGCGAGCGTCCAAATTGACAAAACGCCTCTATTGATGTAAAATAAAGATAAATTTAATTGAATGGATGATATATATGCAGACCTTCGCAAATAACCTTGTATTCAGTCTGAATGCTACGCTTCCTGTTTTCCTGATGATGGTTTTCGGCTGGATAATTCAGAAAATCAACCTCATCGACGAGCATACGACAAAGAAAATCAACCAGTTTGTGTTCAAGGCTCTTCTCCCCGCTCTCATTTTCAAGGATCTGTCAACTGCCGACTTCAGAGCTGTATGGGACGCAAAGTTCGTGCTTTTCTGCTTCTTCGCTACACTGTTGAGTATCCTTGCCGCATTCCTGTTTTCTCTCATTCACAAGGATAAAACTGAACGGGGCGAAATTATTCAGGCTTCCTACCGAAGCAGTGCGGCTATCCTGGGAATAGCCTTCGTCAACAACATCTACGGCGAGTCAACTATGGCTGCCCTGATGATTATCGGAACCGTTCCTCTTTATAATGTCATTGCAGTTACAGTTCTCTCGCTGACTTCTCCCGAAAACAGGGACAAAAGCTCTCCGAAAGAGCTTATTCTGCACACTGTCAGGGACGTTGTTACTAATCCTATCATTCTCGGAATCGCCGCAGGAACTATCTGGTCACTGCTCCGGATTCCTCAGCCTGTGATCCTTTCAAAATCTGTCTCGTATCTCGCAAATATGGCAACTCCCCTTTCGCTGATTGCTCTTGGCGCTTCGTTTAAATTCGAGGACGCAAAGGGTAAGCTCCCTGTTTCATTCGGTATTGCAGGAATCAAGCTTCTTCTGTTCTGTATGATATTCCTTCCTGCTGCTGTATCGCTTGGATTCAGAGGAGAAAAGCTGATCGCAATCCTCGTAATGCTTGGAAGCGCCACAACGGGAAGCTGCTTTATTATGGCTCGCAATATGGGACATAAGGGCACTATCACCTCCTGCGCTGTCATGCTCACCACTCTTTGCAGCGCCTTTACACTGACAATGTGGCTGTTTATCCTGAAAACCCTTGAATATATTTAGCGCAATACATGCACAAGCTTTGTGAGGTATTGCCTTAGGAGGTTACTATGAAATCTCAGAGACGTATCGGTATCATTGCCGGAAGAATACATAAGGAAGTAAACCGACAGCTCATCTCGGGAATCCTTGAACAGGCATACTCGCTGGGCTTCAGTGCATACATATTCACACTGATTGACGAAAATCACGACGATAAAACACTGATCGGCGAAGAAAATATTCTCTCTCTTATCAACTTTTCTCTGCTGGACGCCATGATATATATTCCCTATTCCTTTTCTACCGATGAATCCCGTGAGCATACCGAGGAATTTCTGATAAAAAACTGCACCGTTCCCGTTATCTGCATCAGTAAGGAAAAACACCGCTTTCCATCTATATGGCATGACAACCGCAGAGAATTTTCTGAAATTACCGAACATCTTATAAACGTTCACGGCTGCCGCAGAATTTACTGTCTGACCGGTCCCGAAAGACGAATGGTATCTCATCTTCGTCTCGAGGGCTACTGCGACGCTATGAAAAATGCCGGACTTGATTATTCCGAAAGTAATATAATCTTCGGAGATTTCTGGTGCGGCGCTGCCGAAAAGCTTGCTTCGGAGATCGCCGGCGGAAAACGTCCTAAGCCCGACGCTGTTGTCTGTGCCAATGATATTATGGCAATTGCTCTCTGCGATAAATTGACTGCTGCCGGCTTCTCGGTTCCCGATGATATCCGCATTACGGGATATGACGGTGTATGGGAAACAATCTCTCATCTGCCTCCGATCACTACCTACCGTCCCTCTCAGAAACAGCTTGGACGTGACGCTGTATGCAGTCTCTATAAGATAATTACCGGTATGCACTGTTCCCCCTGTTCCGAGGATTGCGGGATGCTTCTTCCGAGAAAAAGCTGCGGATGCACTCAGTCGGAATCCGACAAGCATCTGCCCGATATAACCTATCAGAAAATGGAGGACAGCTATCTGGACAGCAACCTTTCCAATCAGCTGCTCTCAGCAAGCAGCCTGAACGATTTCGTCTATGCGCTCTGCCGTCTGACCTATGTTTTCATGGATCCCGTTTACTATGCAAAGGAAAGCTACTGTCTCTGCTTATGCGAGGACTGGGACGCTGTCAGCACCGACGGTCAGACCGAGAATTACCGCCGTGAAGGCTATTCCGAAAAAATGCTCATTGCAAACGATCTCAGCAGCCATACTTACTTTGAAACCTCGCAGATGATCCCTCCCGGACATCTGAAAAAAGATATCCCCTCTGCAACCTTTTTCACCGCAGTTCATTTTCAGGACCGCTGCTTCGGATATGCCCTGCTCACTTTCGACGGCATCGCCGACGGCTTCAATCTCCATTATCTCAGATTCTGCCGTGAGGTGAACAACGGTCTGGAGTTCCTCTGCGTTCAGAATACTCTGAAAAGTCTTGCTTACCGCAACTATCTCTCGAATATCCGCGACCCTCTTACGGGTCTGTACAACGCAAACGGATTCAGGCAGTTCTGGAACGATACTGCTGAAAAAGCAAGACGTTACAACGAGGATGTCTTTATCCTTGCTGTCACTGTGCATGGAATGCAGCAGATCAACGAGCAGTATGGCAGAATCGAGGGTGACAGGCTTCTTGCGGCTTTCTCGGGATTTCTTCCGGTCTGCTGCGGAAGCGGCGATGTCTGCATGCACTACGCAGGTGCAAGCTTTGTTATCATCGGAAGCGAAAATTCTTCCGCTCAGCGCCATAAAATCATCACCAGCAAGCTTTCGGAAAACGTTGACCGTTATAATCAGTCCTCGGGCAAGCCTTACAGAATTAAAATTCATACCGCTTCACATATCGTTTCGGTAGCTTCCCTGCCCGACTACGAGGAGGCTCTCAATTCGGTTCATGAAATGTTCAGCCGTTCCGGCAGAGGCGGAGAAACCTACTCGGAGCAGCTCTATTACAGCTCCCTTTCCGCTCTGCGGAGAGAGATCTATCAGCATCCTGAGAAGAAATGGTCGCTCGATATATGCAGCCGCAGGCTTGAGGTAAGTACATCTCATTTTCAGCGGATCTACCGCACCGCCTTTGGCATAAGCTGTATGCGTGACGTTCAGAACAGCAAGCTCAGCTATGCAAAGAAGCTCCTTCTTAACACCACCGATACACTCCAGAGCATCGCTGCAAAATGCGGCTATGACTACTCACATTTTATGCGGCTCTTTAAACGTGAATTCGGAGTGACTCCCACCGATTACCGCAACGGTGTAACAGGACACAAAAGTATTATATAAAAGAAAAACATCCGTATCGCCCCCCTTTTATGGCAATACGGATGTTTTTTGAATTTGATTCTATATTTGTCCCTTTTTGTATCGGAATACTGATACCTTGATTCAGCTCCTGAGGAGCTTTCTGAGCAGGATCATGTCGAATATATTGATAACTGAATCGGCGTTCATATCGGCATATTCTGCCTGCTGAGAAGTAATTGAAGTGCGTCTGAGAAGATACTGCTGAAGCTGTACCAGATCAGCAGAATTTGCGGCTCCGTCAATATTGACATCGCCCTGTAATGATGAACTCTCGGGAACTGCAAACACTGTATAGTTAATACATGACGCAGACTGTCCGTTTGTTCCAAGAGTTACTGTCTCGCCTGCCTTGAAGCTCTTTTTATAGAGGTCGAAGGTTACAGGATTGCTGCTTTCGGCAGTTGTTCCCGTTTTCGTCCAGTCGGAAAGCCATGCAGGAGTCGGATTTACTCTGTTGTCAAATGCCGCATACACGGTAATATCTGCGCCTGCCGTAAACTCTGCAAGCTCGGAATCGGTAAACTTTGAGTCGCAGGAAGTAATAATTCCCTCAGCGCCTGATATTTCCTCGGGCAGAATCGTATATGTAACCGGACGGTCTCCGAACACAGCATCGCCGACATTTATGCTGTCATCCAGCTTCCAGAAGCTGCCGTAGGTCGTATCCTTTACTATCAGATTCTTTATGAGAGTTCCATTCAGCGGGATCATCTCTCTGCCGAAAACAAAATTGTTGATATTCAGCAGATATCCATCTCCTCCTGTGAATTTAAGATAGAGCGTATGCTTTCCGGTAATCGCCGCAATATTGAACGAAACATCGACGTAATCCTGCCATCCGCCCGTACCTGAAACAGGACAAACCGCTGCGGGAGTTCCGCTGAGGCTGTCGAGGTACAGCTCGATGTTTCCGCCAGTCTGCGAGCTTGCTATGCGTGCAGTGAAGCTCTTGGCACCGTCCTCGAAATCAACGTTTCTGAACATGATGTAATCGCCGTTTTCGATATAGCCGATATTCTGTCCGCCCTCGGAGCAGTCCTCAGCCGTTACGCCGGACTGCTGGTCGAAATTCTCGGCTTCGATCGTCTCAAATGCTGAGATTGATTTGATTTCTGTTGTTTCAGGAGAAAGAGTTACCACGCCCTCGGGGAATGAATCAACCGTGAGGTCGTTGATGTAGTACTCGATATTTGTATATCCCTGACCGCAGTAGTCTCCGTTTGTATCGGAAGCGTCGTTGGGATCGAGTCCTCTTGCAAGCTCCCAGCTGTCATCCATACCGTCGTTGTCTGCGTCGGTAATTGTTTTTGTCAGAACAGCGTCGGGATAATCGTAGGTTACTCCGCAGGCAATGCTATACTTATCAAGATCAGTAACTGATGAATCATAAGCTGCTGTGCCGCTGCATGAGCCTGTACCGTTTTTGGTTTCTTCGGCGCACTGCTGGTCGATAGCTGTTCTCAGCTCAGGTGCAATACCGTTTCCGGCAAAGCTGATAACGTGCTCATAGGAAGCCTCAGCACTCTCCGCAGTAAGAACTGATGAAACATCCTCACCGTTTGTTGTAACAGGAAAATGTTCATCAACTCTTGTTAAAGCTTCTGTTTTGCCGCTTTTGTATGTCATTGCAGACCAGTTGCTGTTCTCATCATTTCTCACGGAGTTATCCTTGTTGAGGATTCTGTTTCCTGAAAGATATACCTTGAAATTGTCGCTGTTTGAAACCTGTGCATAATGATATGCACCGGTAGTTGAATTACCGGCCTTGAGTGTATTGTTTACATAGTTGATATGACCTATCGTACCGTATGTTGTCTGATAGCCCCAATCGTAGATGATATTGTTGGTGAAGTCTGCTGCATTCTGGTCCGGAACCTTTCCGCGGAAGTTTCTTGAAACATTGTGGATTATCAGGTTATGGTCGTATGAAACATTTGAGCGTCCGAGCATGATACCGAATCCATGCACGCCCTTCGCATGACCGCCCCACGAATTTGCCGGACCGATAATTGTATACTGACAGGTATAATTGTCGTTCTTGGAATAGAGTCCCCACTGCTCATCCGACGCCCAGCCAATGGAGCAATGGTCTACGATTGAATTTGAACCTCCTGCACCGCCAAGCGCATCGTTTCCGGAGCTTGTTGCCTTATATGGTCCGGGACGTGAGCTGATATAACGCACGATACAGTTCTCGCCGCCAAGACCAAGCTTATAATTCTTCAGCGTGATTCCCGAACCGCCTGGAGCTGTCTGTCCTGCAATGGTAATATTGCTTTGAACGACAACGTTGCTTGTAAGCTCAATAGTACCGCTGACATCAAACACAACGATTCTGTTTGACTTGCTTACTGCATCTCTGAAAGAGCCTGCACCGCTGTCGTTGAGGTTAGTAACGTGATAAACCTCGCCGCCTCGTCCGCCTGTTGCGTATTTACCTCCGCCCACAGCTCCCGGGAAGGCAATCACCTGACTGCCTGACGCTTCGGCTGTATATTTTTCAGACGGAAGCACTCCTGAAGCTGCTGAAAACAGTGTTACAGCACTTATTGCAAGAGCTGCATATTTTTTTAATTTTCCTGACATAATTCCCCCCTGACATCGTATTAAACGATAAGCGATCTTCTGATTGCAATCATATCAAATATATTAAGCGTACCATCCTCAATGAGGTCTGCCTGAGACATCTGCTCTGCTGTAAGCTCTCCCGAACGGATAAGATGCTGCTGAAGCTTTACTGCGTCGGCAACATTTACCGAGCCGTCAAGGTTAACGTCTCCCTTAACAGGCTCATCGCTTTCCTCGACCGCAAATACGGTATAATTTACACAGGACGCTGACTGTCCGTTTGTTCCGAGAGTCACCGTCTCGCCTGCCTTAAAGCTCTTTTTATAGAGGTCATAGGTTATCGGATTGCTGCTTTCCGCAGTAGCTCCCGTTTTAGTCCAGTCTGCAATCCATGCGGGGGTCGGATTTACTCTGTTGTCAAAGGCAAGATATACTGTAATATCCGCACCTGCCGTAAACTCTGCAAGCTCCGCATCGGTTTTCTTTGAATCGCACGCTGTCAGGATCGCCTCAGCTCCGACAAGCTCATCGGGAAGTACGGTATATGTCACAGGTCTGTCTCCGAAAACAGGATCTCCGACCGCAATGCTCTCATCAATCCCCCAGTAGGTGTAATACGTCTTATCCTTAACAACGAGATTCTTGATCAGCTTGCCCTCCAAAGGATCTATTTTTATTTCGAGAATCCATTTCTGATTTGCTGTTCCGTCGCAGGTCCACTGAACAACATCGGCTCCTGCCTCTGTTGAACCTGATGTAACTCCGAGACAGCTCTTATCCTGAGTCGGCTTTGTGACGATCGTATAGGTTCCGTCATCATTTGCAACGAACTTGAATGACTGAGCATCGCAGTTCGTATCGCCCCAGATGCCTATTTTTGTACCGTTATCAGTCTTTCCGTAGTCGATGTCGAGCAGATAGGTTTTGCCGTCAGCTGCTTCGGAATAGATCTTGTAATAGCCGTCTCCTGCATCGGTAAGAGTCCAGCCATTGATTCCTGTATTTCCCTGCTGAACCACAGTGCCGTTAGCTGCGTCGGATTCAAGCTCAAGATAGAGTCCGCTGCCTGCGTTCTTTATTAAATACTTGTGGGCAGTATCTATAACTGTGCCTTCTTTGAGAGTAGTTCCGTTATATTCAACGGGATCGCCGGCAAGCTCATTGAGATACATTTCAACATTTGTATAGTCATCAGCTGAGAGACTCACAACAGGTCCGTCGGAAGCGTCGTTCGGATTAAGACCGTGCTCTGTTTCCCATTCATCGGGCATACCGTCGTGGTCGGTATCTGTCGGAGCAGCTGTGCTGTGCTCGAAATTGGATTCATTCGGATATCCACCTGCGTCATTCTGACTGTCGATGATTCCCTTTAGACCAGCCTTGCTTCCGGTATATTTATATGAAGTATTCGTAACCTCCCAGATATAACGTGAGTCGATATAGTCCCAGCCCTGAGCATTTGCTCCGGCTCCGGCAACAACGCTGTTATAAGCGTCCTCAGCAGATTCCGTCTCGACATACGACTCAAAGAACGGAGTATCGCTTCTTACATCAGCAGTCGTACAGTTCTTCTCTGCTGAGACTGCCTTGCCCTTGTCCCACGCATTATCCGTGGATTTAAGGAGCACAGAACCGTCCTTTGCAACCATCATGTTTCCTGAAACATACATTTTCTGCACATCGCTTGTTCCTGATTCATTTCCGTCGGTGGAAACGATATGCATATTTGTATTGCTGACCTCTCCGGCTTTATAGTAGTTGTTAACGAAGTTCAGCCTTCTTACGCCGCCGTCTGTAGTACGGTCACGCCAGTTATAAACTACGTTGTTTCTGATATCCACCTGACCGCCGTAGGTTTTCGCATCATTTTCGAGTCCGCCTGCAAGCGACCAGTTTCGTCCCGTACAGTCGATAAGCAGATTATGGTGGAAGCTTCCGGTATATCCGCTGATGGACGCCGCAAATGAATGAGGCTCTGTTTCGTCACGGTTATCGGCATTGTAGTGAACCGACTCGTTCAGGGACTCACCGATAATATTCCACTGGAAGCTGATATTCTGTGCATTTCTTGAACTGAAGCCCTCGTCGGTTGCCCATGAAATCGAGCAGTGGTCAATGATAGACTGATTACAGCTTGCGAGACCCATTCCGCCGGTAGATTTACCGTTCATATCGCCGACTCTGACTCTGATATTTCTGATCACAACGTCGGACGAACCCATAGCTCCGAAGTCATAGTTAATGAGAGTTATTCCGTCTCCGGGAGCTGTCTGACCTGCAACATAGACGTCTCCGCCGTCCTCGGGAATACATAGTCTGCTCTGAAGCTCAATTACTCCGCCGACCTTGAATACTACGATTCTCGGACCTTTCTCGACCTCGAGCGCCTGACGGAGACTTCCCTCGCCGCTGTCATTTAAATTTGTTACCTCAACGATTCTTCCGCCTCTGCCGCCTCTTGCATAGCGTCCGTAGCCCTCGGCTGTCGGGAACGCAAGACGGTTTACTTTAAATGTATAAACTGCTCCCCTTGTTACTCCGCTGTCGCTCACCTCGTCAACTCTCCAGTAGTAGGTCTCTATTGATGAGTAACTGTCATCGAGAGCAAAATTTGTTCCGGTCTGGCTTCCCTTGTATTCGAGAGAGCTTTTATCCGCACTGTAAACGCTTGCAAAATCCGTGCCTATGTAGATATCGTGACTTTTAGCGCCGTTTCCTGCCGTCCATGAAAGACCGTCCTCTATATCAAGATGATTCTCGCCGTCAGCAGGACTGATCCGTGAAATTCCGTTGAACGGGTCTGCACCGTCGATCTCGAAACCATTCAGCCATGCATTGTTCAGGCTTCCGTTGCCTTCGGGAGAAATCAGGACTGTTACAGTCTGACCTGCCGAAACATTGAATGTTGAGTAGGACATTCCTGCGTCATCCGGATTGGTTACTCTTGTCGGACAGCTTACTCCCGAAGCTGTTGTCTTACCGTTTATCGAAACGGAAAGCGTACTTGCAGATGCATTGTCAACGCAGCTGTGCCATGTTTTAAGAGAATGAGTTCCTGCTGAAAGTCCGCTGATCTCGAGTTTGATAACACCGCCGCTGTCACCGTCCTGAATAGTAACTCCATCCATTGTCATAGTAGGAGTTGTGCCGTCGCTTTTCTGGAGAACCTTATAATTCACGCTTCTGATTCCCGTACCAACGCTGCCGCCGCTGCTGAGCGTGAATGTAAGAGCATTGATCGTTGTTGAAGCTGTCGTATCGCCCGGAACGATCCAGTTCTCCGCAGTTTTCGTGTATGAAGCCTTTCTGCCGTCGTTGGCATTAATATCAACGACAAAACGTGTATCGGTCACTTCCGACGCTGCCTCTGCGATCACAGCAATGTCGGTTTCCGTACCGGCTGGAAAATCCGTGCATACAGCTCCTGCACAAACGGCAAAAGCGGCTGCGGCGGCAAGGTATTTCCGTACCTTAAAACCAATTCCCATAAATAACCCTCCATATATTTTTTATTTTTGTCGATTTACAACAATATTTCTCTGTTGTAAATAATAATATCATAGTTTACGCCGACATTCAATTGCATATACTGTCATGTTTGTTGCAAATAATATCATCCGGATTGACAAATATTGTGCGCTATAGTAAAATGTACCCAGCAGAACACATAAATTCTATTGAAAGCAGGTATAGAATGAAAAATTTCAGACAAAGACTTCTGAAAATTGCAAGCGGAATTCTTGCGTCACTGATAATCTTGCCGGTTCTCCCTCTCACTCCGGCAGATTCAGCCTACAGCCGTGTTGCAGTTCACGATCCCTCTATTGTGAAGCTTGAAGACGGTTCCTATTACATTATCGGTTCTCACCTCGGAGCAGCTCGTTCCACAGATCTGAAAAACTGGACAGTTACTGCAAATTCCGACCTCGGAACTAAAAACACCACCTTCTTCAGCGACATTTACACCGACCTCGCCGTTCCATGTGAATGGTCAAAGTATTCCAATGCTAATTACGATCTCTCAGGCAATCTCTGGGCACCGGATATCGTCTATAACGAGACACTGGGCAAATATTGCATGTACCTCAGCATCAACGGAGATTACTGGAAATCCTCAATCGTTATGTGCACCGCCGACAGCATCGACGGTCCGTATACCTATGTTGATACTGTTGTTTACTCCGGATTCAATAATTCCACAGACAATAACTACACAAAAACTGACGTAGAAAAGGTTCTCGGCAGCAATCCCGATATCAGCCGCTATCTCGACAGCAGCGGCGAATGGAATGCAAACTATGGCACAAACGCTATCGACCCATGCGTTTTCTATGACGAAAACGGGGCACTCTGGATGGTTTACGGCTCGTGGTTCGGCGGCCTCTTTATGCTCGAGCTTGATGAAAATACGGGTCTGCGTGACTACAGCGTAACATATCCCACAGTCACTGACGCTTCTGACGCCTATATGGGTACAAAGGTTGCAGGGGGTCACTGGGTTTCAGGCGAAGGTCCGTACATTGAATACATGGAGCATCCCGATACAGGCGTGGGATATTACTATCTCTTTGTTTCAAACGGCTGCTTCAATAACGACGGCGGATACAATATGCGTATCTACAGAAGTTCAGATCCTTCGGGACCTTACTACGACCAGAACGGAAACAGTCCTATTTTTACCGCTCCCGCTGACAACATAGGCGGAACTGTCGGAGAGCGTCTAATGAGCAACTATCAGTGGGACTGCAATGACCGCCCGAATAAGGCTCAGGGACATAACTCCACCCTCATGGACGACGACGGCAAAATGTATATAATCTATCATAACAAATTTGATGATGAATATGGCTTCCACGAGGTAAGAGTCCACCAGCTCATCATGAACGAGGACGGATGGCCGACCGCAGCTCCTTATGAATATTCCGGCGAGGAGCTTTCCGAAACCGGTCATACTGCAGAAGCTGTTACAGGCGAATATGAATTCATCTTCCACCAACTGAATCAGACCATATTTGCCGACCAGATCACAAGCGGAAATAATGCCGAGGTCGAATACTCTCAGGATATCGTTCTGAATGCCGACGGCACTGTTACAGGCGACGTTACGGGTACATGGACGATTGCTGACGGCTCTCACGAAATGACATTCACTCTCGACGGTGTAACATATAAGGGAAGCTTTATCGTGCAGGCTGACGAATCCGCAGATATGATTCAGAAAATGACCTTCACTGCTACAGGAAACAATACCTGCGTATGGGGAAGCAAAAAGACTGCTTACAACGCCTCCGAGGATGTCACTGACCCCGAATCAGACAGCAAGCTTACTTATAATCCTGATATCGACTCCTTTGAAAACGGCGCTCTGACAATCGGAGATACAGACCTCTATAGCGATGTATCTTACTTTATTACAAATAAATTCAGCGGAAAAGCTCTCGACCTCCCGGGCGGAATTACTGACCCAGGAAACAATATCCAGCAGTGGACAAAAACAGGCGGAAGCCATCAGGAATGGCGTATCTGCGATCTCGGAAACGGCTACTGCAAGATCGTCACTATGGCGGACGAAAGCATGGCTGTCACTGTCGGAGGAACTAACGCTGACAACGGTCTTGATATTCAGATACAGCCGTATACCGGCACTGATAATCAACAGTGGAAGCTCGTCCGGGATCACTCGTTCTACGGTATCGTTTCAAAATGCTCGGGCGATAAGGCTGGTATTGATGTTTACGGCTGGAGTCAGGACAATGGCGGAGAAATAAAACAGTGGGAATACTGGGGCGGTGCCTGTCAGCTATGGAAAATTACTCCTGTTTATTCCAGAGTCACAGAAGCCGACTATGCTCTCAGAAGTCTCAACAGCGGTCTTTATCTCGGTGCAAACGGCTCAAATGTTGAGCAGACCTCTGAAAAAACGGACTGGAAATTCGTGGAAAATTCTGACGGAACTTTCTCAATCATGAATTCTCTCAATGAGGCAATTACTATCGAAAACAGCGATGCCGCAGACGGAAACAATGCTTCTCTTCAGCCGTATGACGGCTCGGATGCTCAGAAATTTACTCTCAGAGCCGCTAAGGACGGTGCTTATGCAGTGCTTTCAGTCTGCTCAAACAATCTCTCCGGACTTGATGTCTACGGAATCAGCACCGAACCGGGAGCTAATATCTGTCAATGGAACTACTGGGGCGGAAACGGTCAGCTCTGGATTCTCGTTCCTGCTGAAGCTGAACAGCCCGAGCCTGTACTCCCGGGCGACGCCGACAAAAGCGGTTCTCTCAACATTTTCGACCTCATTTTCTTCAGAAAAGAAATGATTGCTTCTACCCTCACAAGCTACCAAAATACTGAGTACGACTGGAATCTTGATAACGATTTCACTGTTGCGGATATGGTCGGGCTCAACAGATATCTCCTTATGGACAAAACACAATAATATAAAAAATGCACCTCGGCTGAGGTGCATTTTTTCAAAGGAATCTTCTTACATCTGTGACAAGCTTTTCCTCTGAGCTTATCAGTCTTTTGGCTAAGCTCTTTGATTTCTCATCAGCCGCCTGATACTGGTTCAGATACCGTGACAGCGACTTTATTCCCATGTTGCAGCCGTCCGTAACGAGGTCGGCAACCGTTGAATCTGAGTCGTCCATGGCAAGCTTCATATTTGTTTTGAGCCACGACATTCCCTTTGCCATTGCGGCAGGCTCCTTACCTTCATCATGAAATCTGTTCAGCTGCTCATTGATATCCTCCTGGAGCTTGCCGTGAGTCGAACGGCACCCGGTCAGAACATCTCTCAGCTCCTGATTTTTTGTATATCCAAGCATCTCCTCGATCGAGGAAATTCCCATTCTTATGCCTGCGTCGCACTCCCTAAGCAGCTTTACTGTATCCTGTTCTATCATATTTTACCTCCCGTATCATTTTCAGCAGGGTGTGTTGACATTGAGCCAAACACTCCCTGATATCATTCCGCTTTCAGGATAAAATATTCATATATTTATAACTCTGCTGAGGAAGCGGACGCGTCACCTGCAAAGACGTCTCCTCTGCTGTCAATTCTTCTGTTACTGCGATTTTTCCCGAATCTGTGTATTGACAAATTATTGGGAATATATTATAATAGTTAGTAATGCTATTTCAGGCAATACCGCATAAAGATTGTGCGGAAGATGCGCCGACAGATTTTTCGTCAGATTGCATAAAAAGACCGCAGGCATACTGATGTATGTCAAGGAATTTTCGGCAGGATAACGGAAAATATGCAGGCAGATCGCGTACAAAGCCGTCAGGCGGGCTTTGTGCAGTGTTGCCTTCAATAATTCTAAGGAGTTGCGATAAATATGGCTAAAAAACAAATGTCCAGAGAGGGCTTCGAAAAGCTCCAGAATGAACTTAATGAACTTATTACCGTGAAACGTGCCGAGGTTGCTCAGAAGCTTAAAGAAGCTCGTTCATACGGCGACCTTTCCGAAAACGCCGAGTACGATGAGGCTAAAAACGAACAGGCTATCCTCGAGGCTCAGATTGCTGAGCTCCAGCACACTATCGATAACGCTGAGGTCGTTGATGATTCAAGTATCTCCGTTGACGAGATCGGTATGAGCTCTGTAATTAAAATCAAGCGTGTCGGAACCGATAAGATTGAGACCTTTACAATTGTCGGAACAAACCACGCTAATGTAAAGGAAGGAAAAATTTCCGATGAATCTCCTATCGGCAAGGCTGCTATGAGAAAAAAAGTCGGCGATATTTTCACAGTTTCAGCTCCCGCAGGCGAGCTTAAATTCGAGGTTCTCGAAATCTCCAAGTAAAGGATGTAAATATATATGAGCGAAAATCAGATCAATAATGCTCCCGTTGAAGAGGAAGCTGCACAGGATATAAATATTCTCAAGAAAATCAGACTCGAAAAGCTTGATGACCTCAAAAGCAGAAATGCTGATCCCTATCAGATCACAAAATATGATGTAACAGCTAAGGCTGCTGACATCAAGGCTAAGTACGAAGCTGACGAGGCTGAGATCATCGCTGCCGCTGACGGCGACGAGGAAAAGGTTAAAGCCGGTCTCGAGGCTATGCAGGGTACAACTCTCAGAATCGCCGGCCGTATCATGAGCTGGCGCAATATGGGTAAGGCTAACTTCATTGATATCCGTGACAACACAGACCGCATCCAGTGCTATATCCGTGCAAACGATATCGGCAAGGAGGAATTCGCTGAGTTCAAGAAGTGGGATATCGGCGATATCGTCGGAGTTGAGGGCTTTGTGTTCAGAACCCGTATGGGCGAGATCTCAATTCATGCACATAAGATCACTCTCCTCTCCAAGTCTCTCCTTCCGCTTCCTGAAAAGTGGCACGGTCTCAAGGACCAGGATATGCGTTACCGTCAGAGATATGTTGACCTTATCGTAAATCCAGGCGTTAAGGATACTTTCGTCAAGAGAAGCCAGATTCTCAAGGAAGCTCGTAACTACCTCGACAGTCTTGGCTACATCGAGGTTGATACTCCTGTTCTTCACACTCTTGAAATCGGTGCAGCTGCACGTCCGTTCGTGACTCACCACAACGCTCTCGATATGGAAATGTATCTCCGTATCGAAACAGAGCTTTATCTCAAGAGACTCATCGTCGGCGGATTCGACAAGGTTTACGAGGTAGGACGTATCTTCCGTAACGAGGGCATGGATACTTCACATAACCCCGAGTTCACTACTATCGAAATGTATCAGGCTTATACCGACTATATCGGCATGATGGACCTGATTGAAAATATGTACAAGACCATCGCTGAAAAGGTCTGCGGTACTTCCAAGATCACATATCAGGGCGTTGAAATCGACCTCGGTAAGAAGTGGGAGCGTCTCACAATGATCGAGTCCGTCAAGAAGTATGCCGGCGTTGACTACAACGACTGGGCTGACGACGCTGCTGCCCGTGCATGTGCTAAGGAAAAGGGCGTTGAGGTTGACGAGGGAGATTCCGCAACCAAGGGTCATGTACTTATCGCATTCTTTGACGCTTTCGTCGAGGACAAGCTCGTTCAGCCGACTATCATCTACGATTATCCTGTTGAGAACTCTCCTCTTGCAAAGAGAAAGCCCTCAGACCCTGCTTTCACAGAGCGTTTTGAGTACTTCATCTACTGCCGTGAGATGGGTAATGCTTTCTCAGAGCTTAACGATCCTGTTGACCAGAAGGAGCGTTTCGTTAAGCAGGTCGAGGCTAAGCGTGCTCAGGGAGCTAACGCTGAGGTTGATGAGGACTTCGTTACTGCTCTCGAATACGGTATGCCTCCTACGGGCGGTCTCGGATTCGGTCTTGACAGACTCGTTATGCTTCTCACAGACAGCGCTTCTATCAGAGACGTACTTCTCTTCCCGACTATGAAGCCTATTCAGCAGAACAACCATAGCTCCGATAAGGAAGACTGATCTGCACATTTCTATCACAGCATTATTGGGGTGTACTTTTTTTGGTGCGCCCCTTTGCGTTTTACGGAGGTTATTATGAAAGATAACGAAAAAGATATCCCCCAGGCTCAGGAAAATAATGACGATAAGGTTCATGTCTCCAAAAGCGTTTTCCAGACGGCTAAGGATATTCAGCAGCAGCGTCTCGAAGCTATGGCAAAGCAGGAAGAGGAAATGCAGCGCAAACTGGCTGAGCGTGAGAAAAAAAGAAAAGAAGCCTATGACAGAAAAATTCTGGAGGAGAAAAAAGAGCTTCTCCGCCTGAAACAGGGAGCTGTTGAGGAAAGCGAGATCATTCACGAGGAGGCTCCCGAGGAAATAAAGCTCACACTTTGGCAGAAGATAAAAAATTTCTTTTACCACAATAAATGGTGGCTGTGGATGGGCGTTTTCTTTGTATTCGTGGCAGGCTTCCTGATTCACGATCTCGTGACAAAGGATAATCCCGATATCAATATTATGGTTCTGACCAAAAATGATTATATAGGATATTCACAGAAGCTTGAGGAATATACAGAGAGCTTCTCCGAGGATTTCAATGACGACGGAGAAACTATGGCTACAATCATGTACATTCCGTATACCGAAAATCTCCAGAGCAACTATGCTTTCGGCGTTGACACTAATCTCTCAGTTCAGCTTCAGTCTGCTGATTCCATGATTTTTATCGGCGGCGATCTGATTACAGACATTATTTCTCCCGAGGAAACACTTGTTGATCTCGAGGAACTGTATCCGGATAATCCGAATGTTGACGGATATAAATTCTATCTCAAGAATAGCGCCTTTGCTGAACGTCTCGGCATAAGCGAGGAGCTTATTACCGATGACCTGTTCCTGGCGATCCGCAAGCCGATAGCTGTCATGAATGCTGACGCTGAGGAAATGCAGGCGGCTTACGATAAGGATTTCCCTGTTTTTGAGAAAATCATCGAGGATATATGCAAGTAGCATCTTTACAAATTCAGATCAGTCTGGTATAATTATTTTAAGCGGTCTTTCTGCACCTGAAAGCAGGAAAACTGCCGATATTCTGTGCTTTCCGCACTTTGAAATGAGGTAAAGCTTTGGCTAATAAAAATATTCGCAACTTCTGCATAATTGCACATATAGATCACGGTAAATCTACTCTCGCCGACCGTATTCTCGAAAAAACCGATACTGTCGCTATCCGTGATATGGAGGATCAGCTCCTCGACAATATGGATATCGAGCGTGAGCGCGGTATCACTATCAAGGCTCGTGCTGTCCGTCTCAAATATACCGCTAAGGACGGCGAGGACTATATCTTCAACCTTATCGATACTCCCGGACACGTTGATTTCAACTACGAGGTTTCACGTTCTCTCGCTGCCTGCGAGGGAGCTATTCTCGTTGTTGACGCTTCTCAGGGAATCGAGGCTCAGACGCTCGCCAACACATATCTTGCAATCGAACACGACCTCGAGGTTGTGCCTGTAGTAAATAAAATCGACCTTCCCTCAGCTGACCCCGAAAGAGTCTGCAATGAAGTCGAAAACGTTATCGGAATCCCCGCTATGGACGCTCCGAGAATCTCAGCTAAAATGGGACTCAATATTGAAGAGGTTCTGGAGAAGATCGTTACTGATATTCCTGCTCCTGAGGGAGACCCCGATAAGCCGCTCAAGGCTCTTATTTTCGACAGCTACTATGACTCCTACAAGGGCGTTATCATATATGTCCGCGTCAAGGAGGGTACTGTCAGGGTCGGCGACAACATACGTCTTATGGCTACGGGAGCTGTTTTCACTGTCGTTGAAGCCGGCTGCATGGATGCTAATTCTCTTAACAATACAGGCTCGCTTGAAGCAGGCGAGGTTGGATATATCTCCGCTTCTATCAAGAGCATCGGTGACACTCAGGTCGGCGATACCGTTACAAATAACGATAATCCCTGCGACGAGCCGCTTCCCGGCTACCGCAAGGTTAATCCGATGGTTTACTCGGGTATTTATCCTGCCGACGGTGCTAAGTACGGCGACCTCAGGGAAGCTCTCGAAAAGCTCCAGCTTAACGACGCTTCGCTCTCCTTTGAACCCGAAACCTCTGTCGCTCTCGGATTCGGCTTCCGCTGCGGATTCCTCGGACTCCTCCACATGGAAATTATTCAGGAGCGTCTCGAACGTGAATACAACCTCGACCTGATTACAACTGCTCCGTCGGTTATCTATAAGGTTACTCTGACAAGCGGAGAGACCGTTTATATCGACAACCCGACAAACTATCCTGACCCGGCGCTCATTCAGACTGCTGAAGAACCGATGGTCAAGGCGGATATTCTTGCTCCGTCGGACTATGTCGGCAATATCATGGAGCTTTGTCAGGACAGACGTGGCGTATTCAAGGATATGCAGTATCTCGACGATACAAGAGTCAATCTGCACTATGAGCTTCCCCTTAACGAGATCGTATACGACTTCTTTGATGTTCTCAAATCCCGCACCAAGGGCTATGCTTCGTTCGATTATGAGATGCTCGGCTATGAAAAGTCAAAGCTTGTGAAGCTGGATATACTCCTCAACGGCGATGTTGTTGACGCCCTTTCATTTATCATTCACGCTGATAAGGCTTACGGCAGAGCTCGTAAAATTGCTGAAAAGCTCAAGGAAAATATTCCTCGTCAGCTCTTTGAGGTTCCGATTCAGGCTGCTATCGGAGGCAAGGTCATTGCCCGTGAAACTGTTAAGGCTATGCGTAAGGACGTGCTTGCAAAGTGCTACGGCGGCGATATCACCCGAAAAAAGAAGCTCCTCGAGAAGCAGAAAGAGGGCAAGAAGCGTATGCGTCAGCTCGGAACTGTAGAGGTTCCGCAGGAGGCATTCATGAGCGTTCTTAAACTTGACACCTGATATACGTTAGATTACAGAAAGGCGATTCCTATGAGTATTTATACATGTCCGCACTGCGGCGAAAAATCCTTCAATCCGCTGTCCAAGGCTCTTGCCGGTCAGCTTAACTCCAAGGGCAAGCCCTGTCCCAAGTGCGGCAGACGCTGCGTAAACGGCAAGGGAGCTACCATTTTCAATGCAGTTTACTGTCTGCTGGCGTTTGCCGCTGTGATCTTCACTTATCTCAAGGCTCCGGATATCCCGTGGCTCGGCTACTGGGAGCTTATCATCGTTCCGGGACTGCTTATCTCCATGCTGATCGTTCCTAAGCTCGTGAACGCATTTTTCTTCAAAATGGAACAGGCTATAAAAGCCGGTTACTGATGGACTCACTCGGACTCTATATCCATGTACCGTTCTGCGGTAAGAAGTGCAGCTACTGCGACTTCTATTCCGTGAGCTATTCAAGCGAAGCAGTAAATTCCTACACAGAGGCTGTTCTGCGGAATTTACGTCACTATTCCGATCAGTCACGCATGACCGATACCGTCTATTTCGGCGGAGGTACTCCGTCGCTGCTCACTGTCAGTCAGCTTGATTCCGTTTTGTCGGAGATCCGACGCTGTTTCAGACTTGACCCGAATGCGGAAATCACTCTTGAAGCAAATCCGAATACGGTTACATTGCAGAAGCTCCGTGAGCTTAAACAAATCGGCATAAACCGTCTTTCGCTGGGAGTACAGTCGCTTGTCAATGACGAGCTGAAATTTCTCGGAAGAGCTTCATCTGCCGAGAGGGCTGTCAGAGCTGTGAATGACGCATACAATGCAGGCTTTGACAATATCTCCTGTGATTTAATGATTGGTATTCCAAGACAGGATCCGGATTCCCTTAAAAGCTCCATTGACGGACTTGCACAGCTCCCGATACAGCATGTTTCGGCTTATATTCTCAAAACTGAGGAGGGTACTCCCTTTGACTGCGAGGAGATTCAAAGAATTCTCCCCGGCGAGGACGAAACGGCTGACCTTTACATGAATATGGTTCGACTTCTTGAAAGTCACGGTTTTATGCAGTATGAGGTCTCAAACTTCGCCCGAACAGGATTTGAAAGCCGTCACAACTGCCGCTACTGGAAGTGTCAGGACTATATCGGAATAGGTCCTGCGGCGCATTCCTGCTATAATGGGAAAAGATTTGCTGCCGAACGTGACCTCAGCTCCTTTATCGCAAGTCCCGTTCAGCCGACGTTAGTTACCGATGAAGCTCCCTGCGGCTTTGAGGAGTCCGCTATGCTCCGTCTCAGGCTGAAAGAGGGGCTTGACGTATCTCAGACAGGCTCGCACAGAGCCGACATTGAAAAAAAAATACCCATGCTTGTCAAAGCAGGGTATGCTGAATATGACGGTCGTTTTATTTCGCTCACTTCAAAGGGATTCCTTATGTCGAATTCCGTTATTGAGTATCTTGTTTTTGAATAGTTTACTCCAGCAGCTCTTCACGCATTTTCGTGAGGAGCTTTTTTTCACGCCTTGAAACTTGAACCTGCGTCATTCCGAGAGCCTGAGCCGTTTTCGACTGCGTGAGTCCTCTGAAATAGCGAAGCTCCAGCAGCGCCCTGTCTTTATCTTCGAGAGCCGACATTATCTGCCGCAGTGCAAGAATATCCACGATCTCATTGTCGGGAGCTTCTACGGGGATATCTATCTGCCCTTCGTCGTCATCTCCTGCGGTGAGCGACAGCACAGGCTGACTCACACAGAGAGCCTCCGAAATATCTGATTCATCCTCACCTGAGAGCTTTGCCAGTTCGCTGATTGTAGGTTCTCTGCCCTCGGTCTGACGGAAGCTCTCGCACAGCTTCTGAACACGGAGCGAAAGCTCCTTCAGGCTTCGGCTGACCTTGACAGTTCCGCCGTCACGGAAAAGACGCTTAATTTCTCCAAGAATTACAGGAACGGCATACGTCGAGAACTTTACTCCTCTGTCCGTATCAAACGCCTTGACGGCTTTCAGAAGCCCGATACAGCCGGCTGAGTACAGATCGTCGTACTCGATTCCCCTGCCCCGGAACTTATTAGCGCACAGATGCACCAGTCCCAGATTTTCCTCCGCAGACGGCTGCTTTTTTACCTCAGTCTCCATGATTGCTTAGCCTTTTACGCATAATGACTGTCGTTCCCTTACCGACTGCGCTCCTGACTGTAAGCTTGTCCGTGAACGACTCCATAACCGAAAATCCCAGACCGGAACGCTCCTCCTCGGGAGCCGTCGTGAACAGAGGCTCCATAGCCTGCTTTATGTCAGGAATTCCGCAGCCCTTATCCTTGATTTTTATGTATATCTCTCGTCCGGCGAGAAGCTTTACCGTAAGCTCAATTTTTCCCTTTGAGTGACGGTAGCCGTGCACTACGGAATTAGTCACAGCCTCTGAAACTGCTGTACGCAGGTCCGACAGCTCCTCAACCGTCGGATCCGCCTGTACCAGAAATGACGATACCACAGCTCTTGCCGCACTTTCATTCACCGACAGTGACGGCATAACGAACTTTATTTCATTTATTACTTCCATTTTTTCTGACTCCTCCTAAAATTTGTCGCCCGTTATCCGCACAAGCTTCTCTATGCCCGAGAGTTTCAGTACTCTCCTGATGTATGACTGCGGATTGCGGACAACCAGACTTCCTCCGCATTCGTGTATGAGCTTGTACCGTCCCATTATCAGCCCGATCCCCGAACTGTCCATAAATGAGATGTTCCTGAAATCTATCGCAAGCTCCTTCGGCTGGGCTGAAATTATATATCTGTCAAGCTGCTGACGGATCTCCTTCGCATTGTGATGATCTATTTCTCCGCTCAGCATCGCTACAGCCGTTCCGTCCTCCGCTTTTATATCAACTTTCATTTTCATTCCTCCTTTTTGATTATTATACTATACTTTATAAGCAAATTTTGTCGCTTTCTGCTGTGAGTTGATTTTTAAATTGTTGTTTAGCGGAGGGTATTCTCGTAACCTATTGAGGGAGACCCTTTTGAAAAAGGGTCCTCCCTCAAACTCCCTCCCTAAAACTTTTATTTAAATTTTCCATATAGGGGGCATGCCCCCTATATGGAAAATTTGAGTTGAAGTCTTTGGAAAGGGGTCTGGGGAAGAA
>JAFTPG010000114.1 GCA_017463375.1 Ruminococcus sp.
GACAAATCCGGACATACTTGAAGAACTTCTGCCTTGGAATTGCTCTGTGCAGAAAATCTGCAAAAACATATGAATTAGTAATCCCCGAGCCGCAGCTCGGGGATGTTTAATTTATGGGTGGGGTGTTATTAGGCGGGTACATACAATAGACATTCTCTTTTTTCTGAACGAGTCAATCATTCAATCCTGATTGATTGATAGATTGATTTATATATATTTCTTTATTTATAGATATTTGATTATAGTTTCTTTATTATTGTAACCTTATATAATGTGCTTAAAATCAATCGGCACTTTATCTGCTTATTGATTTACAGCCTTTAGGTTTTCTAAATCAAGAATATCATAATCAAAGTATAATTATCAGGTATTTTCATCATCGGATAAAAAGTCATTTATTTCATATACCCAATTTGAAATTCTTCCATTTTCATAAATCATTTTTCGCTTAATATACCCTGTTTCTTCAAGCATACGAAGGGAGTTACCAATGCTTTTTCTACCATCAGCAGTATATTTTTTTAGAATTTCAATATTAACATTCCAACCATCTCTCATGGACATAATAATTGAAAAAACACCTTTAGAAGAATTGTTAAGCCTATTATCCTGAATTACCTGATTATTGATTTTAGTAAAACCTCCTTCATCAGAATGATTCTTTATTAAAATTGCCACGAACATTCTCCTCAAAAACATTTCTGAAATATCCCAATTCTTCCCACGCTTTTTTATCAGGACACAAATAATTATATTCACTCGAACCGTCTTTCTTAAAAGCATATCCAAATTGGAATATACCCTTTTGAAGTCCGATACGAATATACTGTGGGTCTTTTCCTGTTGCCTGCGCAATTTCCTTAATAGGAACGTTTCTGCCTGTAAAGGATGGCATAAAATTATTGTTCTTCTCCATAAAAACCTCCGATTATCTATCTTTCTCTAACCGTTTATTTGAATCTCAGAAAATCTGTTGACAACTCTCTGCGATTCTGTTATAATTGTATCATATTATTTAAGACTTTTCAATTGTCTTATTTAATACAGTACAGCAACAATATAGACAAATTCAAGGGAGATATATTATGAAAATTTTAGACCAGGAAAAAACAAGAAAAAATATTGTAGAATTAAGAATCAAACATAATTTATCGCAAAATCAGCTTGCTGAAGCTCTTGGAGCTTCAAGAACTCACTATAATGGCATTGAGAATGGAAAAACTGATATAACCAAAAACTATATCAATACACTTGCTGAGTTCTATGAAGTATCTGTAGATGATATTGTTGTTTATTCCGAATCCTATGACGCTGAATACTATGATGTGTTAAAGAAATTCAACCATCTTATGAGTGACAGCTTTGACAGTTTAAAATCTCGTGCAGTATTATTGGATACAATGACTTTCACAGGCAAGAAAAATCAGAACATATTAGCGACAATATTATATAATCTGGGATATACATTAGAAATCAAGGCTTCTAAAGATGTCTGGAATGACTATTTTATTCTATCAAAAACAGATGAAGGGCAACCTATATATGATATGCCAAGAGAATTACTTGAATTGTTTTCAGAAGGATATGTTATAGCGTTAAAAAAGACAGGAAAAACAATGTGCTATCTATCGGTATCAGAGTATCTGCAATTTGAAAACTATCTTATAATGACTGTAAAAGGCTTTACATCATCTATAATAAATGATTTCAAGAAATTCACTGTAAACAAAGATGAACTTGAAGAAAAAGAGCTTCCGTTAGATATTCTTAAAACTGAACTGGAACGCATCACAGAATTACTTGATTCATGCCGTGAAGCAATAAAACACAAGGAAGGTAAATAATAATGTGATTAGCTAATGGTGTAGGAACTGTATATAAGCTATCAGGCAACAGACGAAATCCATACATTGTTCGAAAAACAATTGGTTGGGAAATTGATGAAAATACAGGCAAACAAAAGCAACTTTACTTAACCGTAGGATATGCTCCAACAAGAGCAAAGGGTCTTGAAATGCTTATGGAGTATAATAAAAATCCGTATGATATAGACGCTGCTAAAACTACATTTTCAGAATTATTTGAAAGATGGTCAAGTGAAAAGTTTTCTACTATATCAGACTCCAATATTAAAGGTTATAGGGCTTCATACAACACCTGCTTGTCGCTTCATGACAGAATATTCAAAGAATTAAAACTAGCCGATTTGCAAGGTGTTATCGATAACTGCGGGAAAAATTACCCGACATTAAGGAAAATCAAAGTATTGCTTAATCAGATGTATGAATATGCAATGAAATACGAAATCTGTAATAAAGATTATTCTCAATATGTAGACATTATCAAATTTAAAGATAAGAATTCAAACAAAACCAATAGAACTCCGTTCAGTAAAGATGAAATCAACGCATTATGGATACAAGAAACAAACATCTATGCTCAAATTGTACTTATGCTAATATACAGCGGTGTGCGTGTGTCTGAGTTGCTTGATTTGAAGCGTGAGAATGTCAATATTGAGGAGCATTATTTTAAGGTTGTGGAGAGTAAGACCGAGAACGGCATTCGTATAGTGCCGATACACAAAAGGACGTATTCGTTTTTCAAGAAGTGGTACGAGGATAACAACGAGTATCTGCTCCATACTCCCGATGGAAAGAAGTTCAGCTATCGTAACTATTACGATTCTTATTGGACACCAGTCATGTCGTTGATTGGTTCCTCTCACAAGCCACACGATACCCGCCATACCTGTATTTCGATGATGACTGAGAAAGAGGTGTCCCCTACATTGATAAAGAAAATAGTCGGTCATTCGGGAGCTATGTCGCTGACCGAGAAGGTTTATACTCATGTGAATGTGCAGGAACTGCTTGATGCTATAAATAGGATTTAGGCATAAAAATTCTGCTGAGGGAAGTGCTCTCTCAGCGGTTATTTTTAGATACAAATAAGGCACTCACCTTACGATGAATGCCTTAAAATTTGTTAGTTGCTTGTTAGTTTTGTGTTAGTTACCGCCTGAATCCCACCCAATTTCAAGCGAATCCAAAACGGCATAAACCGCGTAAATACGAGGTTTTCCACAAAACAAATAAACGATTTTTTATCTCTTGGAGAACTGAGGAGCACGACGAGCAGCCTTGAGACCGTACTTCTTTCTTTCCTTCATTCTCGGGTCACGAGTGAGGAAGCCAGCCTTCTTGAGGGCAGGGCGAAGCTCAGCGTCGAATTCGAGGAGAGCTCTTGAAAGACCGTGTCTGATAGCGCCAGCCTGACCAGTAACGCCGCCGCCTGCAACAGTGCAAACGATGTCGAACTTGTCGAGGTTATCAGTGAGAGCGAGGGGCTGACGAACGATAAGCTTGAGAGTTTCAAGACCGAAGTAATCATCAATGCCTCTGCCGTTGATAGTTACATTACCTGAACCGGGATAGATTCTTACTCTGGCAACAGAGTGCTTTCTTCTGCCGGTGCCGTAGTAGTATTTTACTTTTGATTCGTACATTTAAGCCTGCCTCCTTTATTATAATTCGTAAGCAACGGGCTTCTGAGCCTCGTGCTTGTGGTTAGCGTCCTTATAAGTTCTGAGTCTCTTGAGCTGAGCTCTGCCGAGAGAGTTGTTAGGAAGCATGCCGTTTACAGCGATCATCATAGCTCTGTCAGCCTGATTAGCCATCATGTCCTTGTAGGAGATGGACTTGAGACCACCGATCCAGCCTGTGTGCCAGTAGTACTTCTTCTGCTCGAGCTTCTTGCCTGTAAGAACAGCCTGAGCGCAGTTGATAACGATAACGTGGTCACCGCAGTCTACGTTGGGAGTATATGTGGGCTTGTGCTTGCCTCTGAGGATGTGAGCTGCCTTAGCTGCAACACGACCGAGGGGCATATCCGCAGCGTCAAGGATGTACCAAGAACGGCTGATTTCCTGGGGCTTTGCCAGTGTTGTTGACATAGTATATTCCTCCGTGTAATTATTTTCGTCAAGTAAAATTTATCGCAGTCCGCATAAGCGGAAAGTCGGGATCTTGACAGTGCAGGATTTATTATACACGACAAATCGGGGTTTGTCAAGAGGTAAAACCGGGATTTTTTAATTTATAACCTCAAATCTCTCTGATTCTCTCGCAAATGCTCCTTTTCTCTCGTTATCTTGCATTTCATTTCATTTTTTTGAAAAGCGGAGAATTTCAGCGATATGCCCAAAAACAGGCGAAAACCATCTCGTATTTCGTGACATCTGTAGGAGCAGCCCTTGCGTCTGTCCGCTGAATACACCATAAAACGGGACGCCAAGGCGGCGTCCCAAAAATTATTGCGCTTATGCATTAAAATTCGCTCGAACATGAAACCACGATCTCATTGACTCCGTTTTCATATCCCTCCATCGCCCATAGGTTAATTCCATATATTGCCCAAATCTGGTCATCTTCCATTTGCCAGATGTTTTCTTCCTTTACGCCCAATTCGAGATTTTCATCACTTAGCTTTCCGTCTCCGTACCATTCGGAAAGGGTATTTTTTATAGAATCATAAGCATTTTCCAGTTCTTCTTCGGAATAAGGATAAACGGGATCATCAAAGCTGCCGCTTTGTCCGAGATGATAGCCAAAGGTAATCAGAGTATCTGTCTGCGAATCAAATTCAAAAAACATATACCCATCAAGATCCGTATTGAACGCTTCGCCTGCATCTACACGATAGTCATACTCGACAGTATTCTTATATGATTCATTCGTGATACTGTTATCGTACTCCTCGCCGAAAATCCCGAAAATTTCCTCGCTGGTCATTCCGGTTTTTATTCCGGAAATAATGGATTTATCTTGTTCCTTTTTTTCATTACAGCCCGTTAAAAGAGTAAGTGCTGACATGAGAATAATCAGATTTTCCATTGTCGATTTCTTCATAATAAATTCCTTTCTGATTATGTTTATTCTGTCTCTTCCGTAATGCACAGAATTTCAGCAGCAATTTCCTCAATAGAGCGCATTTCGCCGTCACGAACGCATTCAACGCAGCTCCAGCCGAGAGTCCGAGCGCAGTAATCGGCAGCCCTGCGTGAGCGCATGAGATACTCCACATTGCGCTCGTGGATATCCTTTTTACTCTCGTTGCTGTCATAGCGTTTTGTCATGAGTCTCTGGCTGACCTCGGGGTCAACACGAAGATATATCGTGCGGTACGGCTCAGGGATTCCCAGAAGCTGATATTCGTATACAAAAAGCCACTTCACGAACTCCTCCCACTCCTCCTCGGGGAGCTTCGAGCACTGATGAATCGCATTTGAAGTCGTATAGCGGTCGGCAATAACGATACCTCCGCTGAGGTAGAAGCTCTTCCAGTTTTTAGCGTAGCTTGCAAAGCGGTCAACTGCATAGAAGCTCGAAGCCGCATAGGGATTCACTGCATCGGGATCGTCTCCGAACTCCCCCCTCAGATACATCTTCACCAGTGCCGAGGAATCGCTCTCATAGTCGGGAAAGGAAACCTTCATCACGTTTTTTCCCTGATTTTTCAGCTGAGTGTAAAGGCGTTCTGCCTGAGTAGCCTTTCCGCTGCCGTCGAGTCCCTCTACTACTATTAATTTTCCGCTCATATTAAGATCCGTCCTGTCTGTTTTTTCAAATTATAACATATCAGCATTACGGAGTCAACCTGCAGGGGCAGCCCTTGCGGCTGTCCGCAGGTGAATTTTAACGTCACTTCGGACGACCGCAAGGGTCGCCCCTACGATGTTGTAACTTTTTAGAATGACAATTTGTAGGGGACGGCGTCCTCGACGTCCCAATAATTAATTGGCAGCGGGATGTCGAGAATCTATGCCCTTTAGGGGACGCGCACCTACGGTTTTATATTTATTCTTTTGTTCTCTGCAATCAGCTTTATTCCCCGAACGAAAACAGCTCCTCGACGGTTGTGCCGAAAACTTTTGCGATATCCATTGCGAGCTTCAGCGAGGGATTGTACTGTCCATTTTCGAGCCGGATTATCGTTTCTCTGCGTACTCCTGCTTTTTCAGCAAGCTCGCCCTGCTTCATGTTGAATTTTGCTCGATACTCCTTGATTTTTGTTGTAAGCACGGGCATAATCATTCCTCCTCAGCTTCCTTAGGAGTTCTGTCGAACCAGAGAAAAAGGGATTCCTCAACAATAACGAGTCCCGATATCACGGCTGAGACAAAATACATATCGACCCTGAGAGTAAAGTCCATGCTGAAATACATGAAATAGAACACCATAGAGAGCAGAGCCGCAAACAGCAGCGCACTTGTTATTGAGAGCGACTTGTACCTGTTGAGAACCGAAAGCTCGTCGCCTTGCTCGGATTTTCTCGTGATTCCGGCGAGACAGATCAGGATGAAGCCGATAATCAGCACTGTTACGTTGACTACACTGATGAATTCCTCTGATGCCCGATTTCCGATGAATTTTATGTACAGCAGAAAATTGCAGACAAGCGTAACCGTCATCATCGGGACAAGAAACATTGCGTAATGTTTCTGAGTGATTACGGATTTTTTCATAATAATTCCTCCTTGTAGTGTGATTTATTTCTCACTTGATGTGATAATTATATCACACTGATTCTGCATTGTCAACAGCAAAGTGACAAATTGATCACATTTGTTGAAAATGCACAAACAGTAATGTGATATTTACGCATTTTGTACAATTGCAGATTCAGCCCGTAGGTGTGAACCTATGTGTCCGCTCGTTTAATAAATGGAAAATCCCACCGGTTTCATGCAGAATACACACAATTCCGTCACAACTGATGATTATTGCGAGAAAAGTATGTGAAATTTATTGCATTATTTGAAAATCTGTGATATAATAAAATGGATTTGTAAGGGTGAGTGCAGTCAGTGCACGGTTTCGCTGCGGATTTTATGCGGCGGATGGACATATACATATTATAATATAAAGATTTTGAATGGAGGCATTACATAAATGTGCGGAATAGTTGGTTACGTTGGCTACAGAGACTGCGCCGGCGTGCTTATGGACGCTCTGTCCAAGCTTGAATACAGAGGTTATGACTCGGCAGGTATCGCCGTTTTCGATAAGGGCGAGATTTCGGTTGCCAAATCAAAGGGACGTCTTGCTGACCTCGCTGAAAAAATGGAGAAAACAGGCAAGCCCGAGGGAAATGCAGGTATCGGTCATACAAGATGGGCTACTCACGGAGAGCCTTCAGATATTAACTCTCACCCCCATAGCGGCGAGAGAGTTACTATCGTACATAACGGAATTATCGAGAATTACAAGGTTCTCAAAGACTTCCTCGTGAAAGAGGGACGCTGCTTCAAGAGCGATACCGATACCGAGGTCGTGGCTCAGCTTCTCGACTACTACTACGACGGCGACCCGATCGCTACAATCGCTAAGGTTACCCGAGAGCTTGAAGGCTCGTATGCGCTGGGAATCGTCTTTGCTGATTTCCCCGACACCGTTTTCGCTATCAGATGTGAAAGTCCTCTTATCGTGGGTATCGGCGAGAACGAGAGCTTCATCGCTTCGGATGTTCCCGCAATTCTTAAATATACAAGAAATTACTATCTCCTTGAGCACGACGAAATTGCCGTTCTCAGCAGATACAGCACAAGCATCTACGACCTGCACTATAACAAGCTCAATAAGGAGCTTAAAACTGCTGACTGGGATATGGACGCTGCCGAAAAGGGCGGCTACGAGCATTTCATGCTCAAGGAAATCTTTGAGCAGCCTACTGCTATCAAGACTACTATCACTCCCAGAATCGTTGACGGACTCCCCAACCTCGAGGAGTGCGGCATAACTATGGAAAAGCTCAGCAGCTACAAGCAGATTTTCGTTGTAGCGTGCGGTACCGCTATGCACGCAGGCGTTGTCGGAAGATACGTTATCGAAAAGCTTGCGAGAGTTCCCGTTAACGTTGAGATCGCTTCCGAGTTCCGCTATCGTGACCCCATCGTTTCCGAGGGCGACCTCGTTATCATTATCTCACAGTCGGGCGAAACTGCCGACAGCCTTGCTGCTATGAGACTCGCTAAGAAGCTCGGCGCTGAGACTCTCGCTATCGTCAACGCTAAGGGAAGCTCTATCGCCCGTGAAGCTGATATGCTCATCTACACTCATGCAGGTCCTGAGATCGCTGTCGCTTCAACCAAGGCTTACATGGTTCAGATCGCAGTTATGTATCTCTTTGCATTTGAAATGGCTCTTGCCAAGGGCATGATCTCCGAGGACGAGTGCCGCAGACTTACCTCGCTCCTCCAGCAGACTCCCGATACTATCGAGAAGCTCCTCGAGCATAAGGAAACTGCTCAGTATATCGCTTCAAGCCTTATCAATGCTGACAGCCTCCTCTATATCGGTCGTGGTCTTGACTATGCGCTCAGTATGGAAGGCTCGCTCAAGCTCAAGGAGATATCCTATATCCACTCCGAGTCATATGCAGCAGGAGAGCTGAAACACGGTACAATTTCGCTTATCCACGACGGAATGCCTGTTATCGCTGTTGCTACTCAGTCAGCTCTCTTTGACAAGACTATAAGCAATATCAAGGAGGTCAAGGCAAGAGGCGCTAAGGTCGTTATCGTGTGCCGTGACTCCTATAACCCCGATACGGACGTTGCTGACCATAAATTCGGTCTGCCCGACGAGGTCGAGGATCTGCTCATGCCGATGGCGGCAGTCGTTCCGCTTCAGCTCATCGCTTACTATACCTCCGTTCTGAGAGGAAACGATGTTGATAAGCCGAGAAATCTTGCTAAATCGGTAACTGTTGAATAATAACCAGAGCGTGTTCACATAAAATAAATATGCGGATTTTCGAGCATAAATCTAACGCAGACAAGGCAAAAATCCGCAGGCGTGCTGTCGCACTACAAGGATTTTTAACGCAGTATGCGTGAGATTTTGCCGAAAAGACGTATATTATATTTTTATGTGAACACGCTCTAGAGGCTCGGAGAGGGGCTGTGCTCAGCTTCGCTTTCCGGGTCTTTTTGCGAATATAAAAATAAAGAGAGGGTATTTTCTATGTTCAAGCATAAAAAAACAGCTGCATTTGTGATGAGTCTGCTCATCTGTATGTCAGCAGCGTCAGCTTCAGCTTTCAGCGCTTTTGCCGAGGGCGAAACCACTGAAGCTGTTTCCGAAGAGGTTACAGAGGCTTCCGAAGAAACCGTTTCAGAAGAGAGCGAATATCTCGTTTCCGGAGACTACGAATATTCCGTTACAGACAGCGGAGAGATCTGCATCGAGGGCTATAACGGCTCCGAGAAAAATATCACCGTTCCCGATACGATCGACGGCAAGAACGTTACCGAGCTGGGCGCTGACGCATTCTTTGAGTCAACTGCCGAGACTATCCACATTCCTGCCGGAATCACCTACATTGCGGACAACCCCTTCCTCGAGAGCTATTTCCTCAGCGAGATCACCGTTGCCGAGGACAATGCCGACTACTATGCCGAGGACGGCGTGCTCTATCTCAAGCGAAACGAAAGCGGAGCTACCCTGCTCTGCTATCCTCAGGGCAAGGATGACCTGACATTTACTGTTCCCGAGGATGTCACTAATATCGGAGCTGCCGCAATTTACAGCACTCAGCTCACTGAGATCACTCTTCCTGCCGGGCTCGAATACATCTACCACCACGGACTCAGCTATAATGAGAGACTCTCCGTAATTGATATGAGCGGTTGTACGGCTATGACTGAAATCAGTGACATGGCTTTCGCATACTGCTCGGCAGCAGGCACGGTTCTTCTGCCGCCGTCTGTTCAGTACATCGGAGGAGCTTCATTTGCAGGCTGCGGTGCTCTCACATCAATTGAGCTGCCCGACACTCTCGTATCGATCGGACAGAACGCTTTCGCTGCTACGGGACTCAAAAAGGTTCAGATCCCGTCAAGCGTAACTGAAATCGGCTACAGTGCGTTCGGCTACGATGAGAACCTCGAGCCGATTGACTCCTTCACTATCATCGGTGCAACAGGCTCGGCGGCTCAGACCTACTGTACCGATACTGACGAGGAATACGGCTATGCCAATAACTTTACCTTCGTTGACGAGTCAAATGCTGAGCTGGTTGACGAGGCAGGTCAGATGGAGACAAAGACCTCGGGCGACTATATGTATGCCGAAAAGGACGGCGGGATCTATATCCTGATGTGCTCTTCGGTTGACTCTAAAATCGAGATCCCGGCTGAATTTGACGGTCTGCCCGTAACCTGTATTTACGGAGCTGCTTTCTATCAGAATCAGGCTTCGGAGATCGTTATCCCCGACACTGTTACAAGAATCGGCGATATCGCTTTCTCTGAATGCACCAACCTTAAAACAATAAATCTTCCTGCCTCTCTTACGGAAATAAACAATCAGGCTTTCGCAGGCTGTACAAGCCTCGAGAAGATCACTATTCCCGCAGGCGTCGAGACTATCGGCGAGGAGGCCTTCTACGGCTGTACCTCCCTCAAGGAGTTCGCTGTTGACGGCACAAGCGAGTATTTCACCGTTGACGACGGAGTTCTCTGCAATGCCGAAAAGACCATAATCGTCTCCTACCCTGCCGCTAAGAAGGACAGCTCCTACAAGGCTCCCGATACGGCGAACGAGATACTTATCTCCGCCTTTGCAGGAGCTTCAAACCTCGAGACGGTCGATATTTCGTCCGTTGTGACTATCGGAAGCTATGCCTTCGAGCAGTGCGAGAAGCTCTCGTCCGTGAAGCTCTCAGAGGAGCTTGATTCTATCGGAACCTGTGCTTTCTACAACTGTCCCGAGCTTAAAGCTATGCGTACATACAATAATGTCACTCAGGTGGGAACTGCCGCAATCGGCTTTTACTACGATGAGGAAAACGATACGGACGCTGTTGTGGACGGCTTCGTGCTCTACGCTCCCGAGAACAGCGGCGGTGCAAGATATGCTTCGTCAAGCGGAATCGAGTGCGAGTACGACGTTTCCAAGTACACTGAAAAGTCTGTTGCCGATACTGTAAGAATTTTCGGCTTCAAGTTCGAAAAGACCTTCCTCTATGTCGCCGCAGGAATCCTGCTGGCTCTGATTGCCGCTGCTGCCGGACTCTTCATAAGCAAGTCCTCGAAGAAGAAAAAGGAAGAAGCCAAGCTCAAGCAGATAAAGGCTGACGCCGTAAAGAAGCTCGAGGAGAGAAAGAATGAGGATGCTGAAAAGTCCTCCGAAGATGAAAAAACAGAAGCTCCGGCAGAGGAGAAAACAGAGTCCTCCGAAGAGGAGAGCGGAAAGGATGACGAAAATGGCAAAGCTGAATAAATTTATTTCCGCAGCCGCTGCGGCACTCATCGCAGTAATGCAGATTCCGGCATTTGCAGCATTTGCAGATGTGGAGGAGGATGTCGGAAGAGAGTCCCTCGAGGATACTCTCACCGACGGTACCTTTACCTTTGAGCATGTCGAGGGCGGATACAAAATTATTGCGTGCGACGGTTCTGCGATCATCAGCGAGATCCCGGCTATGCGAAACGGCTATGCGATCGTTGAAATCGGCGAATCAGCTTTTGCAGGCTGCGCCTTCATCGAGGGTCTTGAAATTCCCGACACAGTAAGAGCTATCGGAGAATACGCTTTCGCTGGATGCAGCGCTGCAAAAACGCTCGTTATTCCCGATACAGTGACGGAGATCCCTACTGGTGCGTTCAGCGGATGCTCATCGCTCACTGAGATCATCATTCCTGAGGGTGTGGAAACCGTCGGAACAGGTGCATTTGCAAGCTGTTCGTCAGTCACAAATGTAGAGCTTCCCGAGTCGCTGACAACCATCGGTCCCAGCGCTTTCGAGGCGTGCGGAGCTTTGACTGAGTTCAATATTCCTGCCAACGTTGCGGAAATCGGCGAGTTTGCTCTGACCAACTGCTATTCGCTGGAGACAATTACAGCGGACGGAAACTCCTCGTTCGTCGTGGAGGATAACGTTCTCTACAATACCTCAAAAACCACTCTTCACCGTGCGGCTGTTGCGGGAATCGACAAGGAATTCTATGTTCCCGAGACAGTCACAACTATCATGGGCGGAGCTTTCTCCTACTGCACCGAGCTTGAAAAGGTGTTCGTAACTTCAGAAAAGCTGACCGAAATCGGTACAGAGGCGTTCTTCTTCTGTACAGGTCTGAGCCACATTGAGCTGCCTAACAGTCTGGTTACGATCAAGTCGTCGGCATTCGCACACTGTACGGCTCTGACAGACATTGAGCTTCCGGTAAACCTCAAAACGATCGGCGAGGGAGCTTTCTTCGACGCAGCGTCTCTCGAAAAGGTAATCATGCAGGAGGGTCTCGAAACTATCGAAGCAGGAGCTTTCGCTGTCTGCGACTCGCTCAAAAACGTGGTCGTTCCCAAGAGCGTTGAAACTGTCGGAGAATATGCTCTGGGATATACCTTCAATGCGGACGGCAGCGACTATGAGAAGCTCAGCGGCTTCACCATGAGCGTTAATTCCGGTTCGGCTGCTCAGGACTATGCCGAGGATAACGATATCGAGCATACTGTGGTTGACAAGAGTCTTAAAGACTTTGCCTTCATAATCATCTGCGTCGGTGTTCTGGCTGCAGCTGCGGTATTTGCAGTGGTTCTCATGAGAAGAGGCAAAAAGGGCGCTTCCGCCGAGGTAAGGGCTGCTGAAAAGGCTGAGGCTGAGGCTCTGGAAGAAAACGACCCCAGCTATGAGGGAATCGTTGAAGCTGAGCCTGAAACAGATGACAAATAAAAAATCTCCCGCAACAGGAGATACAAACAGTCGGAAAATATAAATCCGCATAAAAAACGGGACGATGCACTGCATCAGTCCCGTTAATTTTTTATCAGCCGATCACGCTTGAAGCGCCGTTAACAGTAAAGGTCACCTTAAAGCTGTCTGTCGGCATTTCGTAGTCAAGAGCCGCTAAGTCTGTATTGTAGATGTTGACGATCTCGATGTAGAGATTTCCCGAAGCGTCTGCCATAACAACAGGCTTATCAATGGAATACTCCTTATCGTCGCAGTAAAGCTTAACATCGCTGATTCCCACTGAATTTGAGTAAGGAATGTCCGAGCTGATGAACAGCATGTTCAGAGCCTCGCTGTCCTGAGAGAAATCATAGCCTGAAACGCCTACTGTGTAGGTTCCGTTGCCGGTGATCGCTGCGTCCTCGAAAACTGCGCCTGTATCAACGATATCATCCTTACCGTCGCCGTCTGTGTCCTCCCACTTGATGAGGGTGTTGAACCACTCAGAGTCCATACCATAGGTTGCATCGTCGTAAGCGTTTCTGAAGGTATAGACATTTGTCTGGATTCCGATATAAGCATGAGCCTCAGACTTCTTGTCGGAAGCAACGTTGACCATAACGCCTGCGCCCTCCTGAGGATTCTTGTTCTTAACGGCATTCACGATAGTCGAGATTATCTCGGGCTGAGTCTGCTCAAGAGTCTTTCTGTTGAAGAGACCGAAGCCGTATTCTCCGTTGTAGCCGTTATCCCAGTAAACGGGGATGATTCCCATTGAAGCAGCTGTTCCTGCAAGGAAGCCGTTGTAGTACACACGGTTCTGAGCAATATAGCCTGTGAGCTGAGAGTGAGCTGATGTCTTGTCGATACAGCCATATTCGCCGATAACTACGGGGATTCCCTTGTCAACGAACTGAGTCTTGAGCTTCTGGAACTGACCCTCGAGGTAATCCTCCTCGCCCCATTCAGCGAGAGTCTTATCGGTTACGCCTGTCTCAGACACGATCTGGTCGCCCTTTGCGCCCCAGAGATAGGTTTTTATGCTCTCCTGACCGCAGTAGTCCCAAGGGTCGTAGCAGTGAACTGAGAGGAGCATTCTTCCCTCGTCAGCGGAATTATTCTCATCTGTCGGCATTACAAAGCCGTAGTCTCCGCAGGTATAGTCAATATTAGTGTTCCAGCCGGGAACCATCAGCCAGCGGTGAGTATTGTTCGAGCCTGTTGCACGAACTGTATCAACGAAAATCTGGTTGTATGTATTGAGATTCTCATACTGTTCCGGAATCGGGTCGGCATACTCGCCGTTGAAAACCTCGTTCATCGACTCGAAGATAAGATGCTCGTCGTAGTCAGCAAAGTGCTCGGCGATCTGTTTCCACACTGCCTCGTACTTCTTGTTGATAGTCTCCTGATCGTCGCCGTTTACGAGAAGCCATCCGCCGTCAACACTGTTATAGCCGTCGCCGTGGATGTTGATGATTACATAGAGGTCACGCTCGTAGCAGTAGTTTACAACCTCCTCGACTCTTTCCAGCCATGCTTCATCGATCTTATAGCCGTTATCGTCGTCGATCTTGTTCAGGTACGACACGGGAACTCTGATTGTATTGAAGCCTGCGTCAGCGACCATGTCGATAATTTCCTGCGAAGCCTCGGGATTTCCCCATACTGTCTCGCTGGGATTGCCGCCGCTTGACGCCTCGAGAGTATTGCCTAAGTTCCAGCCTGCGCCCATATCCTCAGCGATGTCCTCGACGGAAACAGTGAATTTACCGTCATTTTTTTTCCCGCTTTCCTTATCCTCTCCGCTGCATCCTGCAAAACCTGCCGCAGTGAGGGCTGCTGTACAGAGGAGTGAAAGCATCTTTTTCATTTTGCCCATTTTTAAGATTACCTCCTGTATTATCTCCGGTCAGCTTCCGCAAACTCCTGAGCGGAACCGGAGAATTATCCTATTTATTATACCAATTTTCCTCTGATTAGTCAATGTTATTTTTACATTTTTCCTAAATGCACACATTTTTCAATATCCCGACCGTTTGAAAGCGCACCTGCAAAAATCCCGTTTTACGAAAAAAGGCGGACAAAATGTCCGCCCCAGAGTGCCGCTAAACTCAGTTTCCGTTTCAAAATTGCAGGCGAGCGGTACTCGCCCCTACGCAAAATGGCGCAGAATAACCGAATTGTAGGGGCGCATTCCGTGCGCCCATATTTTTCGTCTGAATTTGCAGCTTTTCTATATAAATGTCTGCCCCAGAGTGCCGATAAACTCAGATTTCGTTGCAAAATTGCAGGCGAGCGGAACTCGCCCCTACGCAAAATGGCGCAGAATAACCGAATTGTAGGGGCTGGCGTACCCGACAGCCCGATAATTTATTTCTCTGCCATTTCGACGGTCTTAGCTTCGCCATGAAGCTCCATATTCTTTCTTGCGGCGATATCCTTTCTGAAAAGGATTCCGAATACTTTGCGTATCAGCGGCTGAATGAAAAACAGCTGACTGAAGAACGCAAACGGAAAATTATAGCATACAAGCCTGATCCAGTTCGCAATCAGCCTGATTGCATCAAAGCCCTCATAATAGGGATAGTAAAGGAACGCTGCAATGAAGCTCATAGCAGGACACATAAGACCTACGGTTGCACAGATGATAGCAGTCTCAAAGAGTACGGGGTGAGTCTGTGCAGGGCTGAACACCTTTGATGCGAGTCTGAACGACATCGGACTTCCCATGACCGTCTCGAGCAAGTACGCAAGAACGAACTCTATGATTACAACTGCCCATATCGGAACAAAGCGTCCGCACATATAGACTCCGCCCTGAGCATTGACTGCGCCGATAACACTGCCAACTCCGGTAACGCTCATGAGCGCCTGACCGTTTACAACATAAAGGCTGTAAAATACATATCCGTGAACAGTCACGATTACGGTGAGAAGAGCAAAAATCATTCTCTGAAATTGGTTTCTTGGCATAAATATCCTCCTGAAAAACGGCAGAAAAAACACGCAGCACTTTTATACAGACAGACTGATACCGGGAGCTATGGCTGTACCGTGATCAGACTTATATGCATTAAAGCACTGCGTGTGTCGTTACCGTGTATTTAATTCTGGCTTTCGCCTTATCATGATTATAGCATAAGTGCGGGGAAAAATCAAGTACAAAAATCAGGCGGACAAAACGTCCGCCCCAGATTGCTGATAAACTCGAATTTCGTTTCAAAATTACGGGCGAGCGGAACTCGCCCCTACGCAAAATGGCGCAGAATAACCGAAATTGCAGGGGCTGGCGTACCCGACAAAATCATCTCTAATTATGCGTTATTTTTGACAAACTGATTTTCGTGGACAAATCAGATATCAGTCTCTTTTGAAAATATCCCTTGTATAGACCTTGTCCGCTGCATCGTCAAGACAGTCGTCGTAACGATTGGCAATTATCGCATCGCACATACTCTTGAACTTGTCCAGATCGTTGACGATCCTGCTTCCGAAGAAGGTCTCGCCGTCCTTGAGCGCAGGCTCATAGATGATAACAGTCGCACCCTTTGCCTTGATACGCTTCATTACTCCCTGAATGGAGCTCTGACGGAAATTGTCGGAGTTCGACTTCATCGTGAGTCTGTAAACGCCTATTGTGACGGGCTTTTCCTTGCTGGAATCGAATGTATTGTCCTCGCCGTAGCCGTAGTAGCCTGCCTTGCGGAGAACTCTGTCGGCAATGAAATCCTTTCGTGTACGGTTGGACTCAACGATAGCTTCGATCAGATTTTCCGGAACATCCTCATAATTTGCAAGAAGCTGCTTTGTATCCTTCGGCAGACAGTATCCTCCATAGCCGAAGGACGGATTATTATAGTGAGTGCCGATTCTCGGGTCAAGGCAGACTCCGTTGATGATCTGCTCAGTATCGAGTCCCTTCATCTCGGCATAGGTGTCAAGCTCGTTGAAGTATGAGACTCTCAGGGCAAGATAGGTATTGGCGAAAAGCTTGACAGCCTCCGCCTCGGTAAAGCCCATGAAAAGAGTATCAATATCCTCCTTTATTGCGCCCTCCTGGAGCAGTCCTGCGAAAATGCGTGCAGCCCCGGCAAGACGCTCGTCCTGCAAATCGGTTCCCACGATAATTCTGGACGGATAAAGATTGTCGTACAGAGCCTTGCTTTCACGGAGAAATTCAGGGCTGAAAATAATGTTCTGACTGCCTGTTTTCTCACGGATCAATTTCGTATATCCCACGGGAATAGTGGATTTGATAACCATTATTGCTTCGGGATTATACTCCATAACAAGCTTTATCACGGACTCGACAGCCGATGTATCAAAGAAGTTCTTCTTGCTGTCATAATTCGTCGGAGCCGCAATAACCACGAAATCTGCCTTGGAGTAAGCCTCCTCAGCGTCAAGCGTCGCAGTCAGGTCAAGCTCCTTTTCCGCAAGATATTTTTCAATATAATCATCCTGTATCGGCGATTTCCTGTTGTTTATCATTTCAACCTTTTCCGGTACTATATCCACAGCATATACCTTATGATGCTGCGACAGAAGCGTTGCTATCGAGAGTCCCACATAGCCTGTACCTGCTACCGCAATCGTATATTTTTCCTTTTTCAAGCCTATTCCTCCTGCGCTAAAATCTATTTTTTCCTTTTCGTTTCTTCTTATTTTACCATGTATTCAGTATGCAGTCAATCTTTTTCTGTGAATATCATCAAAGGTA
>JAFTPG010000033.1 GCA_017463375.1 Ruminococcus sp.
TCATTGCTTGCAAAAATCTTTATCTTCAACGAACCGCTGTAATCGGTTATATCAAATGTCGCAACCGTTTTCTCGTTGCGAAGCTCCTTGATTTCCAGAGCAAACACGTCTCCGATTACAACAAGCTTTTCTCCGAGCCGCTGAACTGCCTCGGAAATCGCAACAGGCTTCTCACGGATCGCCCTGCCTTTGACGATTTCAGCAGACTCTGCGTCAAATCCGATATCAAGCGACGAAATATCCAGCGACTGCGTTGGCATTACCGACTGAATCTGCTCTTGCTTTATCTCATCCGGAGTTTTCTCAGGTATCAGCTGGTCGCTGTAGTCGGGAAGCTCCGCTGCCATTTTTTCAAGCATTTCGTCGTACTCGTCGTGAGATACCGATACTCCGCCGTCAAGAGATACCTTTACCCGTACTCCGAACTGATTATATATGAGCTGCGAAAGCTTTCCGCAGAAATCAAATCTGTCGAGTATATCCCTGCCGCCGTGGCTGAGCTTGATATTCAGATTTTCGCTGTTCAGGGAGACCTCCGCATCGTCGAGGAATCCGTTTACTACCGAAACGTCACGTTTCAGAAGCTGAATCATCGTCCCGTAGCTGCTCATTCCGAAAAGCTCCGACGGATAACGGCAGTGAAGTCTGATTTTATCTACTCTCAGAGCAGTTTCAACTGCTTTTTCAAAGGCGAAAATATCCTCGCACGCTATGAGCCTCGGGAAATGCGCGAAAAATGAAATGCTGTCCAGCTTTTCTGTGTATGTAAGCTTGAAGATTTCTCCGCATCTGACTGATTCCGGAATCTCCGCATTGTATTCTTTCAGAAACTCCGCTAAATTTATATTCATAGATTTACAGCTCCTCGATCTCCTTCAGAAGCTCGGGAACTATATCCTCCTCTTTAATTTTTCTCAGGACCTCTCCCTTACGGAAAATGATTCCGCAGCCGTCTCCGCCTGCAACTCCGATATCGGCTTCCTTTGCCTCTCCCGGTCCATTGACTACGCAGCCCATTACGGCAACTGTTATATCCTTATCAGTATTCTGCAAGGCTGCTTCAACATCCTTTGCAAGCTTAATCAGGTTGATTCTCGTTCTACCGCAGGTCGGACAAGCTACAAGCTTTACTCCGCTTCGCTTTCCTACGCATTTGAGGATATCCCTTGCGGCTTCAATCTCCTTGACAGGCTCGTCCGTGAGCGAAACTCTGATTGTCTCTCCGATTCCGTCACTGAGAAGTGAACCGATTCCGATTGCAGACTTGATCAGTCCCATTCGTTCAGTTCCAGCCTCGGTTACGCCAAGATGAAGCGGATAACTGCATTTCTCTGCCGCAAGTCTATAGGACGCTATCATCTTATTTACGTCCGACGATTTGATTGATATTACGATATCGTCAAAGTCAAATCGCTCAAGCAGTGCCGCATGTCCCATTGCGCTCTCAACCAGAGCTTCGGGCGTCGGAGAACCGTACTTCGCAAGAAGCTCCTTTTCAAGCGAGCCTGAGTTTACTCCGATTCTGATTGGAATATTCTTAGCACGACAGGTATCCGCAACCTGCTTTACCCTGTCCATGTCTCCGATATTTCCGGGATTTATACGGATTTTGTCAACTCCTGCCGCAGCCGACTCCAGTGCAAGTCTGTAGTCGAAATGTATATCCGCTACAAGCGGAATCTTCACTGCCGATTTTATCGCAGGTATCAGCTTTACGGCTTCCTTATCGGGAATGGCAGCTCGTATAATCTCGCAGCCTGCCTTTTCAAGCTCAATCGCCTGCCTTACGCTTCCCTCAATGTCGTCCGAGCGCATGTTCAGCATCGACTGTATATATATATGATTTCCGTCAAGGAGACAGTCTCCCACACGGACAGGTTTTACATTTCTCATAATAAGCTCCGTTCTGCCGCTTATGCGGCTGGATATTTATCCTGTTATCAATCTCATGATGTCCTGATATGTTGCAAAAATCATTATGCCGAACAGCAGTGCCATTCCTGCAAGATGAACATATGCTTCATGCTCCGGTTTTATGGGCTTTCGCCTTATCAGCTCAATCAAACAGAACAGCAGACGTCCGCCGTCAAGTCCCGGTATCGGAAGAAGATTGAAAATTCCGATATTTATTGTTATAAGCGCTGTGAGATAAAGCAAGGATACTGCCTTTTCTTCGATTGTTTCGCCCTGCTTTGCGGTTTCGTCAATCGTTGTTACAACTCCTACAGGTCCTGAAATATCCTCGGCGCTGTACTTTCCAGTAACAAGGTCACGCAGGGAAATCCATACAAGCCTGCCGATTGATACTGAGTCCTTAAAGGAATATGACAGCACATTTCCGATAGTTTTATCCTCGTATACAAGACCGAAATCAACTGTTCCGCCGTACTTGGTATCACCGAATTTTACGTCCTCAAGCAATATTTCCTCGCCGTCTCTGAGAACCTCTACATCATGAACTGATGACTGTCCCATCATGTAGCTGAGGTCAGTTGTACTCAGTATGCTCATGCCGTCCATTTCCAGAATTATGTCTCCGTGCCTGAGTCCCGATTCGTAGCTCTGGGCATAATACTCGGCAGTTCCGTCCTCTTTTCTGACTCCGCTGAAGCCGCTGATCTCCATAGTCGGAACAGAAGTCAGCATACACGTCATAACAACCACTACCACGAACCCCAGTACAAAATTCATGAACGCTCCCGCAAAGAGAACTATCATCCTTTTCCATACTTTCTGATTGCGGAAGCTGCGGCTGCTTTCACTGTCATCATCCTCGCCCTCCATGGCGCAGAATCCTCCGACGGGCAGGAGTCTCAGAGAGTAAACGGTCTCTCCCTTGCCGAATTTCAGCAGACGAGGTCCCATTCCTATGGAAAACTCAAGAACCTTGATTCCGCTGAGCTTTGCACATATAAAATGACCAAATTCATGTACCGTAACAATAATCCCGAAAATAAGAATGGCAATAACTATACCCATAATCTAAAATTATCCTTTCCTGCCGTTTCAGCGGGCAGATGCAATTCTCTCAGTGACATACTCCCTTGCGAGTTTATCCGCTTTCATAACGTCGTCAACCGAGCAAATATCGAAATATTCAAACTTGTCGAGCACTGATGAAACGATCTCGCCGATTTCGATAAATGAAATCTCATCAGCGAGGAACGCACGCACCGCTTCCTCATTTGCCGAATTTACCAGACACGGATATGCTCCGCCTCTTGAAACTGCCTCAATTGCCGCTGAGAGACACTTGAATGTTTCATAGTCAGGCTTCTCAAAGGTGAGCGTTCCGTAGTCGGTCAGAGAGAGTCTCTTTGTCGGACACTCAAATCTGTCCGGATAAAGAAGTGCGTACTGAATCGGAATCTTCATATCAGGAACTCCCAGCTGTGCAATTACGGAATAGTCGTTGTACTCGACTGCCGAGTGAACGACGCTCTGTCTGTGTACTACAATTTCAATCTGCTCGGGTTCAAGGTCAAAGAGCCACTTTGCTTCGATAAATTCAAGTCCCTTGTTCATGAGAGTTGCGGAATCTATCGTAATCTTGCTTCCCATGCTCCAGTTGGGATGCTTCAAGGCGTCGGCTTTTGTAACGCTTCTCAGCTCGTCATAGGACTTCTTGAAAAACGGACCTCCCGAAGCTGTAAGGATAATCTTGCTCAGCTGTGAACGCTTGTTTCCCTGCAAACACTGGAAAATCGCTGAATGCTCGCTGTCAACGGGATAAATATTGACCCCCTTTTCAGCTGCCCGCGACATAACCAGATTTCCTCCTGCCACGAGAGTCTCCTTATTTGCGAGCGCAACGTCCTTTCCTGCCTCAATCGCTGCAAGAGTCGGAACAAGTCCCACCATGCCCACTACCGAATTAAGAACTATATCGTTTTGCTCGAGTGAAGCTATTTTGCTGAGACCTTCATTTCCACAGAGGAGATTTATTGAGGTGTCCGCAAGACGGCTTTTCAGCTCGGGAAACTTCTCCTCATTGCATACGCAGACAAACTCAGGTCTGAATTTTCGTGCCTGCTGTTCAAGAAGCTCAACGCTGCTGTGAGCCGCAAGACCAGCTATCCTGAATCCATGCTTTTCGGCAACCTCCAGAGCCTGAGTTCCGATTGAACCAGTCGAGCCTAAAATTGAAATTGTTTTACTCATATTGTAATTCCCCTTTTTGTAAGGAAAATCCTGTTTTCCTGATAATTATATGAAAATATCTCCGATAAAATGCGAAAGGGACCCTCGCTTCACGCACGAGGAGTCTCCTTTCTGAAAGATTATTTAAAGATTCCCGTAAGAGAAATGAATGCATAGAAGGTCGGGAGGACGAAAAGAACACTGTCAAAGCGATCCATAAGTCCGCCGTGACCGGGCATGATTTTTCCGTAGTCCTTGAAGCCAATCTGACGCTTTATCATCGACGCAGAAAGGTCTCCGACTGTTCCGATAACGGCGCAGACTGCTCCGAGGAGGAATGTCAGAAGTGCTTCTGTAATAACAAATTCTCCGGAGTAAACTGAAAATGCAATAGCATATACAAGTCCTGTGATGACGATTCCGCCGATAAGGCCCTCGACGGTTTTTTTCGGGCTTATCTCAGGACAAAGCTTGTGCTTTCCGATAAAAGTTCCTGTAAAATACGCTCCGGTATCGGCGATCCACGCTCCGCAGAGTCCCATTACAAGCAGAAAAAGTCCGTTTTCATCGCTGAATCCTTCGATACGCACCATGGATGTCATTGCCTGCGGTACAAGCACCATTACTGCAAGCGCAAAGAAAATCTGCTCATAACGCAGCTCCTTATGCTTCTTCAGCCAAGTCAGGAATACAACAAATGCCGCAAGCAAGGTTACTGCAAAGGTCAGAAGTGACGCTGTTCCGTCAATACTGTTATAGGCAACAGGATTATGAATCAGCTTCGTCAGGAGACTTCTGTAGCTTATAAACGGCACAGCGATTCCGCACGCTTCAACGGCGCATAAAACTGGAATGCACTTATGAAGCTTCACCGCACGGAGAAGCTCGAAAAGCATCACTGCAATGATCGCTGCCACTGCTATCGGGAGTACGACCGTGTCATGGAAAATGAGTATGCCGACGAGCAGAACAACTCCCACAGCACCAGAAATAATTCTTGTAAGCATCATACACCTCCGAAACGACGTGAGCGTTTGTCAAAGTCAATCAGAGCCTTGTCGAGCTCCTTTGGCGAGAAGTCGGGCCAGAGCACATCAGTGAAGTAATACTCCGCATAAGCGCACTGCCATATCAGATAATTTGAAAGTCTGAGCTCGCCGCTGGGACGTATCACAAGGTCAACATCCGGCAGTCCTCTTGTGTAGAGACAGTCTGCTACGGATGCCTCTGTAATGTCCTCAGGATTTATTTCCCCATTCTTAGCCTTCTGAGCAAGTATTCTTGCGGCATTGGCGATCTCATCACGTCCGCCGTAGTTGACTGCCATCATGAGGTTCATCTCTGTATAGTGCGCGGTATCCTCCTCGAGCTTGATCATCTTCTCACGCAGATCATCGTCAAATACGCTCTTGTCCCCGAGAAAAATCATTCTTGTATTCTCGGAAAGATGATTTCTTACATCAACAATATAGTCACGGAAAAGATCCATTATGGTATCGACCTCGTCCTTGGGACGCTGCCAGTTTTCGGTTGAAAAAGCATAGAAAGAGATGTTTTTCAGTCCGATGTCCTTGCAGTAACGGACGATTTTCTTGAAGTTCTTAGCTCCCTCTCTGTGACCGAACGAGCGGGGCAGACCACGCTTTTTAGCCCATCTGCCGTTGCCGTCCATGATAAATCCGACATGCTGCGGAAGCTGCTCCGGCAGCGATTCTGTCTCAGATTTCTTCTTTTTTTCAAATAATGCCATTACTGCTCCAATCAGATGCTCATGATTTCTTTTTCTTTTTCTGCAACGGACTTGTCGATGTCAGCGCAGTACTTGTCAGTAAGATCCTGAACCTTCTTTTCACAGTCCTTCATATCATCCTCTGTAATCTCAGAGTTCTTCTTCATAGTCTTGAACTTGTCCATGCAGTCACGTCTGATATTACGGATAGTAACCTTAGCCTCTTCGCCATACTTCTTGATAGTCTTGCAGAGTTCCTTACGGCGATCCTCTGTGAGCTGAGGGAATACAAGACGGATTGCTGTGCCGTCATTTGTAGGTGTGATTCCGATATCAGAAGCAAGGATTGCTTTCTCGATAAGCTTCAGCGAGGACTTGTCCCAGGGCTGAATTACAAGAATTCTCGCCTCTGCAACAGATACAGCTGCCATCTGGTTTACAGGTGTAGGAGCTCCGTAATAATCAACGTTTACCTTGTCAAGAACTGCCGGATTAGCTCTTCCTGCTCTGATAGACGCAAACTCGTTTCCGAGAGCGTTGAGACACTTAGTCATTTTTTCCTTTGTAATATTAATCTGCTCTTTCATTTTTAAATTCCTTTCTGAATTACATTTTTATATTTATGTATGATTTTCACTGAGAACCGAATCAGTCCTCGGAAACAACGGTTCCGATGTTTGCACCCATAACAGCATCGTAAATGTTGTCAGGACGGCTGAGGTCGAATACAAGCATCTTCATCTTGTTGTCACGGCACATTGTAGCAGCTGTGCTGTCCATAACTGCAAGCTCCTCGCTGAGAACCTGGCTGAATGTAAGATTTTCAAACTTGACAGCGTCGTCATACTTGTGAGGATCCTTATCATATACTCCGTCTACGAGAGTTGCCTTGAAGAAGATATCTGCCTCAATCTCAACAGCACGGAGCGAAGCAGCTGTATCTGTGGAGAAGAAGGGGTTTCCCGTACCGCATCCGAAGATCACGATTCTGCCCTTCTTGAGATGATTCATTGCCTTGAGACGGATGTAAGGCTCGGCAACCTGCTGCATTGTGATTGCGGTCTGAACACGGACAACGCATCCGAGAGATTCAAGTACATCTGCAAGCGCAAGTGCGTTCATTGCTGTAGCGAGCATTCCGATATGGTCAGCACGGGTTCTGTCCATAGCTCCGCTTGAACGACCTCTCCAGAAATTACCTCCGCCTACTACAACAGCAACCTGAACACCTGCGTCGGCAGTTTTCTTGATGCTTTTACAGATTTCAGTAATCACGTCATAGTTGAGTCCGGTTTTAGAATCTCCGGCAAGAGCCTCGCCGCTGACTTTCAAAAGTATTCTTTTATATTTTGGTTCCATATTGCACCTCTCAAAAAATTATCTATGTATATTTTACACTAAATTTCAGATTATGTAAAGCGCAAATTATAAAAAAACAGCCGCTTTTCATTTTTTTCTATCTTTTACTCAATTAATTCTGCCAACTTTCTTTTTCAGAGCTGAATCCTGCTTAAATAATTCGGCGTTTTGCACAAGAATGTTGATAAATCCTTGTGAGTATATTTTTCCGTTTTTTGCTTGACAACTCACCTCCCCTGTGCTATAATATAAAAGCTGAATGACACGGAAACAATCATTCAGATATATAAACGGAGAGGTGTCCGAGTGGTTTAAGGAGCCGGTCTTGAAAACCGGTGATACGGCAACGTACCGTGGGTTCGAATCCCACCCTCTCCGCCATATTTTTTGCGGATTTACCCAAGTGGTGAAGGGGCTCCCCTGCTAAGGGAGTAGGTCGGGAAACCGGCGCGAGAGTTCAAATCTCTCAATCCGCGCCATGCCTCGCAGATATGTCGTCTGCGAGGTTTTTGTTTTACTACTGCATGAGTCCGCTGTGAATCATATATGCAAAAGGAGGAATTTGCATGCCTTTCCCGAAAGACCATAAATATACAGCAGAAGAATTTTTTGAACTTTCCCCCGAAAGCAGTTCGGAACAATATGAGCTTATCAATGGAGAAATAGTTGCTCTTGCTTCTCCCAGTGAACTTCATCAGAGAATTTTAGGAGAGATTTTTGCTGAGCTTCGTAACTATATCAAAAGTAATATGGGAAGCTGCCGCCCGTTTGTTGCTCCGTTTGATGTAAAGCTCAACGACAGCAATGTTGTACAGCCTGATGTTATGGTGATCTGCGATAGGGATAAGCTTGACGGAAAACGCTGTAACGGTGCTCCTGACCTTGTAATCGAGGTTGCCTCCTCAAATTATGCAAGGGATTACATTGATAAACTCGACCTTTACAGCAAAGCGGGAGTTCGTGAATACTGGATAGTTGACCCTGCATATAACAAAATCCTCGTATATTTCTTTGAGAAAAATCGTTTCCCGAATATATATACTTTCGATGCTGCTGTTCCCGTAGGAATTTACGATGGCAAGCTCAATATCTGCATAGCTGAGCTTTTGGCATAAATAATAATTCCTCGTCAGTACAGTCTGTCAACGGAGAATATGATAACTGAAATACCCTGAGAAGAATCAAAGCTTCTCAGGGTATTTTCTGTCCGCAGATAAAGCGAAAATCAGCGTTCAAACGGTCTGTTAAACGAACCTATCTCAATCAGATTGCCCTCCGGATCTGCTATATAGCAGGTTCTTTGTCCCCAGGGTTCCGTCTCAGGCTCGAGAACAGATACTGCACCCTTTGCAACCGCCTTATAATATTCAGCGTCCACTTCTTCAAATGTGTCCACATATAATGCAATCTCGAAATGACCATTGATACCTTTAAGATATTCATATTTCCTGCTGGTCATTCTCTCAAAATCGTTTCTGCCATAGAGCAAGAATAATGTACCGTCCTTTATCAGATATACATTCGACGTGTTTTCGTCCTCTTTGATTTCAAAGCCAAGTACATCCCTGTAGAAACGAATCATCTTTCCCATGTCATTAACAAACAAACCAAATCCATCCAGCTTCATAAAGTACCTCCAAGCTTCGGATAAACGATTAATTTACTGCTTATGAAATCCCGTCATAGTCACTGCTGCAACCTTATTTCCAAGCTCGTCCTCAATATCAACACGATAATAACAGGTTGACCTGCCGTTCTTGACCATTTCCGCTTCCGCTATAAGACGAGTTCCCTTTGCGACTCCGAGAAAAGCTATATTGGAGCTGATTGCAACAGTTCCCATTTTCTGCCAATTTGCCGCAACTGCAAAGGTGAAGTCCGCAAGCGTAAATGTAGCTCCGCCCATTACTGCGCCCATTGCATTTCTGTGACGCTCTTCGATAATCATGCTGCATTTTGCATAATTCTCCCCGATTTCATCAATGACAGCATTGTTCTCCGTGGCAAATCTGTCGTTTGCGAATATCTCTCTTACCTCTTCAATAGTTTTCATTTTCAGCTCTCCTTTATATTATTATAATGGGCGGAACATAATAAGACGACTGTCCATATAGAAGTATTATATGTATTAATCGGGTGAAACCTTTCTGAAGAAAGGTTCTCCCCCGTACCCCCTTCCAAAGACTTTTAATATTAATTTCAGCCCCATAGGGTACACATTAGAAAAAATACTTGATTTTTAGTTGCTTTTGGTGTGTACCCTATGGAGCTGAAATTAAAAACTAAAAAGTTTTAGGAAAGGAGTTTGAGGAAGAACCCTTTTTCAAAAGGGTTTTCCTCAATATTACACATATATACTTCTGTATGAGCAGTCGTCTTACGTCCGCCCTGTTTTTATCTTACTGCAAAATACACAAGCACAAGTGCTCCGAGTATGATTCTGTACCAGCCGAACACCTTGAAATCGTGCTTCTTGATGTAGTCCATAAGGAACTTGATTACCATGATCGACACCAAGAATGCTACAACCATGCCTGTGAGAAGAATAATCAGCTCAGCCGATGTGAAATCCATTCCGAACTTTACAAGCTTCAGCAAACTTGCTCCGAACATTACAGGTATTGCCAGATAGAATGTAAATTCTGCTGCAACCGTTCTGGAAATTCCTATCAGGAGCGCTCCGACGATTGTTGCTCCCGAACGTGAGGTTCCGGGGAAAACTGCTGCTATCAGCTGGAATGCTCCGATTATCAATGCCGCCTTGTAGGTAAGGTCGTCAATTGAATTGATTCTCGGCTGTCTGCCCTTGTTCCAGTTCTCTATTACGATGAACGCAATACCAAACACAATGAGCGCAACGGCAACTACCCACGGATTAAGAAGATGTTCCTCAAGCCACTCGTCAAAGAGAAGTCCTATTACTGCCGCAGGAATGCACGCAACGAGAGTCTTGAACCACATCTGAAAGATATCGGTCTTTATGTAAGCTCCTGCACCTTCTTTTTTCAGCGGATGGGCGTTATTCTTCTTTCCGAATGGAAAAAGCTTCTTCCAGTACAGCACAACTACTGCCATGATTGCTCCGAGCTGGACTACTACCATAAACATGTCGTTGAAGTCCTTGCTGACATCAAGCTTGAGGAATTCATCCACGAGAATCATGTGTCCCGTACTGCTGACGGGAAGCCACTCTGTGATTCCCTCTACAATTCCGAGTACTATGGCTTTTAATATTTCTATAATATCCATTGCAAAATCCTTTCCTGCTTTTTATACAATATATAACAGCTGCGTACGAAAAATTCCTGCTACTTCCTTAATCCCATCTTTATCAATAACGGTTTAAGATAAATTTTTAGTCTTAATCTCATCTCGTTCTTGAAGCTGATCGCTCCGTATTTCTTGGCAACATATCCGAAGCCGTTTGCAAGATAGTCCTTCCAGAATTCATCGGTACTCTCAGAAAAAACCGAAGGAGCTTTCATATTGTGCTGCATGCAGTCCTCAAGTCTGCTGGGCTTATACTCAATATTGTCTGAAACAGTTTCAAAGAGCTTCTTTCCCTTTTCGGTATTGAGGAACACGAGTGAAACTCCCTTGTTGTCATTAAAGCCGGGAACTGCCTTTCCAATTCCCCAGAAGTCTGCAATTGTAAAGTCTGAGGGTCGTCTTGTATTTGTGTATTTGCAGTTTCCGCACGACGGTCTAAACATGATATGCATATAGAAAAGCTTTGTATAAATTTCACTTGAAACTTTTTTTCCGTTTTCAAACCAGAGTGATTCGATATGCGTAAACCAGCCGAATGACTTATCTCTGAAATCAGTCTTTACAACATTGCTCTTGTATTTCTTCTTTGAGAATTCCAGATAGTCCCTCCACGCATACGGACTGGGAGTTCCGTGACAGACGAGGTCGCAGACATAGAGCTTCTCGGTATTCACGTTTTTCAGACAGCTGTACAGTCCCGAGGTCTGACAGGGAGTTCCCGAGAACAGAACGTATCTGTCTTTTTTCAGGTCGTCAATAACCTGACTAAATATCGTATTCATGTCGCTCTGAACATACTTTGAACCCTTGAATTCAAACAAGTCCTTTTTATTATCAGCACGCTTGTGCATTACATAGAAGTTGTCGCCGTAGCCTGCTCCGTAGATTACTCCGCCATTTTCAAGAATCCAGTCTGCCGCCGCAATGAACATTCCGCCTGAACGGCTTGTAAGTCTCTCCTCAAGCTTTTTATGCTTCACCGCATACACAAGCGGAGTATCAAAATTATCAGGAGTCTTATATCCGTTCTGGAATGTACACGTCTTTACGCAGAGTCCGCACTTCACGCATTTTGCGTCATCAATCTCAGGATAAAGAAAACCCTTTTCATCCGGATTCATCTTAATTGCTGCTTTCGGACATACAGTCATACATGCTGTACATCCGCAGCAATCTTGCTTGTTTTTGAAAATCTTTATCGAATCGCTGTTCATTTTAATTCTCCTTATTTTTTATGAGTTACGGCTTTGAATTTGTTTTTTACTACCTGAAGTGTGGATTTCAGGAAGTCCTTGTTAATGAGAACTGCGTATACTGCTACCCCCGCAAGAACAACTCCGCAGATAATCATGTTTCTGTAGTAGTACGCAGCAAGCGTTACTCCGGCAATCGCTATGGTGGACAGCAGAATCTTTCCGCTGAGCTTCAGGTTGATATATTTCTTTACATGGAAGTATCTGTATATAGCCATTGTCGCATAGGCAAGCAATGTGGATACGGACGCAGCATACAGTCCGATAAACTGAATCATAAGCAGATTTGTCACTATATTTACAAGTGCTGCCATAAACGAGGTCTTTGCAATCTCCACTGATTTTTTGAGTGCTACATATATTACGCTGTAAAGTCCTACTACTACCTGAAAGAGCACTGCTATCATCAGTATCGGAATCTGCTGGTATGAGTCGCTGTACTTTGCGTCAACGAAATAAGGGAATAAGAACGGCATTGCTGCAATGATTCCGATACAGATTGACGAGAACAGCTTGAACATCGAATTTATCGTATCTGTGAGAAACTCCTCGCAGTCATCGTCATTCATGTGGATGGAAACGGATTCTGTCCATGACATGTTAAAGATGTTATAGAACGTAATGAACACCGACGAGAATTTATTTGCTACAGTATAGATTCCGTTTGCCGCTAAATCAATGAAATGTGCAATTATGGTTCTGTCCGAAGCTCCGACAACCCACCATGAAAGCTGGTTCGGGATAAGCGGAATGGAATATTTGCAGATGTTTTTGAATTCCTTTTTATCATATCTTTTGAGCGAAATGTACCGCCATGCCTTCTGGGATATAAACAGATATGAAATCGTCAGAACCTTTGAGATAACGGCAGCTATGAACATTCCGTATGCGCCCATTCCGAAGCCTGCTATCAGGACTACGTTGAACGCTACTGCTGAGGAAGCCGATATGAAGCTTCCAATCGCATAGGCTTTGCTGTTTCCTAAACCTCTCGGGAACTGGAGAAGCGTGTTCAGAAAGATATTCAGTACTACGTCAATCGCAAGGAATATTTTGTACTCCGACGATATGAAGTTCTGGAATATAAGGAAAAATAATATATATACCAGAGCCTGAATCATATTCGTGAACAGTACCGTCGAGAATATCTTCGACTGTTCCTCTTTATTTCCTCGGCAGTCCAGCATGAAACGGAAAAGTCCGTTCTCGAACTGCCAGTTGAATATCGGAACAAGAAGTGTGATGTATGTATTGAACAGGTCTACTATTCCGAATTCATCGGGCTGAAGCAGCGCTGTGTAAAGCGGCAGCAGCATGAAGCTGACAAACTGCGTACAGATTTTTCCGAATGTAAGTATCAGCGTGTTTTTTGCAAGTTCTTTTCCCTTACTCATTTGTACGACCTCCGGCAAGACTGAGCAGTCCTTTCAGGTATTCCTCTGACTGCTTGTACTGCATAAGATATTTTTCATCGTTATATTCAAGCTTTACATCAGAATCATATCTGCTCTCAAAGTCGGAATACGAGGAATATATACGCTGTCCGATTCCGAACATCTCTGTCAGTGAGATGACTCTGGAGCCAGTCACAGAATGCGCTATAATGTGGATATCCCTGCCGAAAATGCACGAAAACGCTGTCGCATGGAACGACGAGGTTACTACTGTTTCGGCATTCTGAATCATTTTCACAAACTCAATCGGACCAGCCGCAGTATTGTATATCATCCCGCAGTCAAGCTTTACGCTTTTCTCAAAGCAAACTACAGAGATGTTTCTCTCCTTGGCGAGCTTTTCCGCAATTTTCAGAAGCTCGGGATTATTCTGGACATAATAGAGCAGGATATATCTCTCCGGAAGCTTTACATCTGCTTCCTCAGTGAGCTTCTCCCACTCAGATCTGTCAAGCAAAAGCGTAGGATCAATACACTGAACCGCAGGCTTTGCAGCGATGTCCGAAATAAATTCCGCTGCGTCCTTTTCGCGAACCGAAAGTCCGTCGAATGCAGAGAGCTTCTCACGAAAATAATCCTTTTTAAAGTCGGGATTGCCTGTGCTTCCGATGCTTGCCGCATAGCTTCCCTTTACATAATCCCCAGGGAAATTCAAGTAGTAGATATCATCAAAGCCCCGTGTGATATCGGTATTCCACACCTGATCGCTTCCTGTGATTATAAGGTCGTAGTCAAGCTTTTTCTGCTTCAGATCAGCGATAGTCAGTGATGGTGAGAATTCTATTTTTCTTCTGAGGCGCTCGAAATTTTCGTGTCTCTTTTTCAGTGAGCCGTACTGACGGATTCCCTTGAGCCATTTTCTCGCCATAAGCTTCGGATTTTTGGAAATCGGAAAAATCTTATATACTTTTTCAATATTGTTGTTTCTGTAATCTATGACCTCTGTGCCGCTTTCCAGCTTTTTCAGATACGAATACAGAGCGTAGCACTGGAGCAATGCACCCTGATTATCTGCCCTCTGGAAAGTCACTATTCCTATTTTCATTTATTTTACCTCTATATATAGATTCGCTGTACTATCTCTTTTTCATCTTCTTCATCAGCTTATACACAAACGAAAAATGTACAGCTGTGAATATTTTCAGCTTCATTTTTGTGTTGCAGCTCTTCGCATGCTTTTTCAGATCCCTTTTAAGAGCCGCAATGCGTTCCTTTTTGTTGGAAATCGCATCAGAATCCTCAAGCTTCAGCAGAGTTCCTATTTTATTGCTGACTGAAAAATACTCCGCAGATTTCAGAATTGACGGGAAATTCTCCTCACAGCGCTCAACGATCAGGTCTAACGCCTTGAGAATTGTGAGTCTTCTTTCGTTTATTCCGCCATGACAGAGACTTCCCTCGCTGATTATATAATTATAAAGAGCCTTATTGCAGTGCGCTACTTTCGCACTTCTTTTTGTAAGAATGGTCAGCATCAGAACATCCTCGCAGAAATGGACTTCCTCATTAAACAGGGTCATTTCATCGCCCCTCAGGAAAACGCTTCTCTTGAATAACTTGTTCCAGAGAACTCCCATACATTTATATGTATAGATATCCCTCATAAGCTGAACATTTGTGATTGTTTCAGCATCGCCATAAGAGCATTGTATGTCTTTGTTTTCGCCTGTAATGCGGTAATAGGCGCACATAGAAATTCCTGCATTATGCTTTACCGCAGCACTCAGAAGCTCCTCATACATGGTCTTGTCTATGTAGTCATCGGAATCAATAAAGCCGATATACTCACCTTTGCACGATTTAAGTCCAAGATTTCTCGCCGAGGAAACTCCACCGTTCTCCTTATGCAGAACCTTAATGCGGTTATCCTCGTCCGCATATTCCCTGCATATTTTCAGTGTATCGTCGGAAGAACCGTCATCTACCAGAATTATTTCAAGACAGCTGTGCGTCTGATTCATTATGCTTTCAACGCATCTGCCTATATATTTTTCGGCATTGTAAACCGGTATTATAATACTTATAAGCGTATTTTTCATAGCTGTCTCCTGTTATTTTTTTATATGAAACATATTCATAAGCCTGTATTTCGTATCGGGCTGATAGAGCTGGATAAAGAACAGCAGCGTGAAGTTATATTTCAGCGAGCAGAGTGAGTTCTCGGTGAATCCGTAAAGAGCCATCGCTACTACTGCTATCAGATAGACGTACTGCTTTCTTTTTATCAGTTCCTTTGTCATGATGTAGTTGAGTATCAGGAATATCAGGCTTCCGAGAATTCCAAATACAAGCAGCAGCTGGACATATCCTGAGTCTACTACGAGGTATTGATAAATCGAAAGCGCACCTTCATCTCTGACACTTCCAAGCAGTTTTATCTCTGAATTTGACATTAAAAGGTTTGCAAGTTCAAAACGATTGCTGAGCATATTGTCGAGAAAGAGTACTAGCGACTGAAATTTTTCCGCAAAGCCAGGTATCTTATTTAATACTCCAAGAAGATTGCGTGTCGTACTGAGTGAAAGGAATACGCTCAGGAACATCAATATAAACGGAAGATATTTGCCTCCGATCTCCAGCAGACGCTCTATATGAAAATATTTATAGCAGAATGCCATTGCCCATATAAGCGTACTGATTACAAGTCCCGTTCTTGAGCCTGTTACCACAAAAGATGCAAATATAATTCCCAGCAGCAGTGCAAAAATCTTTCCGTTTACCTTGTTCCAGTAAATGCATAGATAAAGCAGTATTATTACTGTTATCGTAAGCATCAGAAGATTTCCGTGCGAGAAGCCCAGTACTGCACGTCCGGCATAGAAATCGCCGAATCCCACAAACGATGCCGCCATAACCAGCAGCGTCGTTATGATTTTTTCGTAAAACGTGATTTTCAGTACATTATTCAGATTCAGGTCCTTGATTCCGTAAATGGTCACAATCAGCGAAAGCAGTCGGGAATCCTTTGTAATATAATAATTGTATCCGAACATCACCATAAGAACCATTATTACTGCAAGCTTTCCCATGCTGTGCCTGTTGTTGAGGATAATGTGTATGAATGTTATTCCCAGCGCCGCAATCAGAATAAGAAAGTTTACACCGAGATTGAGAACCGTATCGGTAAATCCGTAATAAAGATTTATCAGTACAAACGCTATGTATATCAGTATATTTTTCTTACTAATCTCAATTTGCATTTTTTACCTTTCTTTTACGCCTGCAAGAGTGCTGTAGAAAGCTTCCAGTCTCCTGCATTCGTTATTGATATCGTATTTCTCTGTGCCGATTGATTTTCTTTCCGAGCTCTCAACGCTCTTTCTGACCTTTTCCAGAGCTGTGCACCACTCGTCAACATTAAAGTCAATGAAATATACACGGTCTGATATGTTGATCTCTCTCGGGACAGCAGTTGAAACTACGCATGGAAGTCCTGATACCTGAGCTTCAATATTTACAAAGCCGAAGCCCTCGAAAATAGACGGCAGAACGAATACATCCATTGCCGAATAGAAAATCTCGGGAGTATCAGTTCTTCCTGCCATAACAAGATGATTTTCAATTCCCTTTTCCTTAGCTTTGTTTACGATCTGCTCACGCTGACTTCCGTCTCCGACAAGGAAAAGACAAGCATTCTTGTTTATCTTGACATATTCTGCAAGAACATCTATCATATACAGATAGTTTTTCTGCTCCTCGAGACGTCCAATGCTTCCTATTACGAATTTATCGCCGAGATTGTACTTAGCTCTGATTTCTTCCCTGTTTGCAGGGCTATAGCGGAATTTCTCCGTCTCGATTGCATTGTTGATCACACTGTATTTTCCGCTGTTCATAAATTTTGAGGTATACTTGCTTGCGCCTGACTCGTCCGAGCACGCAAAGCCCATATCTGCACACTTTGAAAGTATGGACTTGAAAATGCCTCTCACGATGTTGTCAAGCTTTGTATTCTTAGGTCTGCCCGGATTGTGCCCATGAGAAATAACTTTGATCCCCTTGCTGAAATGCCCCGGAACAACTCCTCTGAAAAGTCCTATGAAGGAGCATGAATGACAGTGGATCACGTCATATTTCTCTTTTTTAAGAAGCTTCCTTACCTGATTCATCTGTGAAAACAGCTGAAGAAGCTTATTGCCGTATTTTTTCTTTATTACAAATACTCTGCTTCCTGCTTTTTTAACTTCGTCGTAATAATCCATTTTGCTGTCATCGTAAATCACAAAATCAACCTGAAATTTTTCCTTGTCAATTTTACGGAAAAAGTTCATTACGAATATTACGTTTCCGCCTAATCCGAGTGAGTTTACGGATTCAAGCACTCTTACTTTTTCAGACATTTTATTCCTCCGATTTACTCTTCAAACCATTTTCTGATGATATTCCATGATGAATCCTTGATCTTGTCAAGCTCACTGCTTACATTTTCCCAGTTCTCCGCACAGTCGATATCAAGCGATGTATTGCGGGTATTTCTGTGCTCCAGACCTACTGTTTTCAGAAGCTCTGCAATTCGCTTTTTCGGAGTTCCCGAGGCTGTGAATGTATGTGACACGAATTTCTTTCTGAAAAGCAGTGAAAAAACTGTTCCATGGAAAGAGTTCGTAACGACATACTCCGCATTCAGCACCCATGAGAGAAAGTCATTCGGTCTGGGATTTTTTAAAAATGACATGTCATTCTTATTGCTGATAAGCGTCAGATTTTTCTCCTTTGCAACCTTATGTGCATACGCTGTAAGCTCCGGACATTCGTCAATTACGAAAAGGAATACATATTTCTTATCCGTAAGTCTCTTTGACGCATGCTCCCTCCACTGTTCAGGAGAAATAAGCAATGTCGGATCACAGCAGAGATGAACATCCTTTCCTGACGCTTCCTTAACCTCGTCAAGCATGATGCTTTCACGAAGAGTAATCAGGTCAAATTTTTTCAGAAGCTTCGCATATGAATCGTCAAGCTCCATTTTTTTGTCTCCGAAAGAAGCTGCATACGCAACTCTTTTCTGATTCGGATTAGCAAAGTCAAGGAAATATGTCTTGTCATTGCCTGTAATCTGAGTATTCCAGACCTGATCGCTTCCGGTAATGAGGACATCGTACTTGGCACACACCTTAGCAATATTCTGTCTATCCGCCTTAGCCGAGCGGCTCATGTATTTATTCATATAGCTGTCAAAAGCCATCTTTTTTCTGTATCTGAACGCAAATCCGGGAACTGCACGCATAAACGCCTTAGGACCTTTTCCCTTCATACTCCAGAGCTTTACCACTTTTTCTATTTCGGGATTCTGATAGTCTATTATATCCATCTCGCCGAAAATTTCTGACATCTTCTGCTGAAGCGCATATCCCTGAAGAACTGCGCCGTAGTTTCTGGACTCATGGAAAGTTAAAATTCCTGCCTTTTTATTTTTCATTCAAACCTCTCCGATTTACTCGTAATCTGACTTTGATAAGATATGCATAACGGAGTCTTTTCTGCAATATACGCAAAAAAGCATTCTGCTCCATTATAATATTCAATTATATCACGCATTCAGACTAACGTCAACAAGTTGCCTGAAATTTCGCCAATCAAACAAATATACATCTATAGCGATAAAGCTGATTCGTCATAATGCTGTAAATTCACATCAAAAACTGTAAGATACCACCAATTAAAATGTTATTTAATTTTGTAAAGCAGCTCTCCGGGAACCTCTTCTGCCATTCGCTTATATGCTGCCTGACTTGGATGAAGATGATCGCCGCTGTCATAGCCCTCCGCAAACGAGGACGGTCTGTCGGGATTGCAAACTGCACGGTCAAAGTCTATGCAGCCATCAGCCTCATTCGTAGTGCGTATCCATTCATTTACCTCGCAGCGAAGCTCCTCACGGAAATCAGCATACGTTCTCCAGCCTTCAATAGGAAGCAGGGTTCCGAGATATGTCTTTAAATTGTACTCCCTCGCCTTTTCCAGATATCTGCGCAGACCGTCTGTCATCTCCTGTGCGGTCGGTAAATCGCTCCACGGACGGAATCTGTTTACATCCGTACCAACAGGATGAATTATATCGTTTATTCCGTGCTGAATAATTATTGTATCCGCCCCCGGAACAAGAGCCTCTCTCGGAAATCTCAGCTCGCCCCTCAGCCCGTAGGAGTCATAAGTGATATTGTCGTACTGACGGAGAATTCGTGTTCCGCTTGCAGCTTTCCGCACTATCGCTGTAGTTCCGTCTCCGATTTCCAGCGTACGCTGCATCAGATAATCAGGCCAAGCCTGCGCTGTAATTGAATCACCATAACAGATCACTGCACGGTTTTCCGCCGCAGTCAGAACCTCTATATCACTGAGAAAATAGAACCAGTTTGTTTTCTTTGATGTATCAGGATCCAGCATTGTCTCCGCTGTCTGATTGCCGATTGCAAAATATCCCTTTGAAAGAGGTCCCGTTATCAGAACTCCCGAACGCATTTCCGTAAAATCAGCAAGGTAAAGGCTGACTGCTATATCATCTCCGCATCTGACATCAAATTCTATCGGATCGCTTGTGATTCTTTCTCCCGCAGGAATCGTAACGCTTCCACACCCTCCGAAAGTCACATTCTTCATGGAATCAGCCTTTATTGCGTCATTTCCGTCGGAAAACGCTATTGACGCGCTTGTGACTGTTACAGCCTCGCTTCCGCAGAAGTTGTCGAGCGTTATTCTCAGAGCTTGTCCGCTCAGCATCATTTTCACAGGATATCTCAGCGTCAGATTTTTTGCGTAGTTTTCGGGACGGCGCTCTGTTATGGAAATCGCATTCCCCCATGCTCCTGTCCATTTCATTTTATTTTCAGACATCATTTTTCACTCTCCGGATTGTTATACATTAAAACTTTATTATACCATAAATAATGAGAAAAGTCAAAATTCTCTGAAACAAATATCGTACATCAGTTTAGGTTTGTACAAGTGTAACAATTGATTTGTATTGAATTTATGATAAGATACAAAATTGTTTTTTCTATTGACAATTTATATTGCGTATGCTATAATATAACTATAGCAGCAGCTCCGTTCAATACATCATCATTAATCAAACTTTGCCAGCAAAATTATCTATTTTTCAAAGGAGGAATCATCATGAATAAAAAGCTATTAACGATCACAACAGCTATCGCCTTTGCCTCAACATTAACATTTACGTCCTATGCTGAAGCTGAAGAAGATGTTTTAAAAAACTGGGACTATTTTACATCACTTTCCGATGATGCGGTTCTCAGTGAGTACAAGGCATACTGCGAAGCGGTAGGAAAAGAATTCAGGGAAACTTCCGTTAGCGATGGAATTATTAAATATGATTTTATCGCTAGGACAAATATGGAAATTAATTATGGTTCAATAGAATACGGCTGCACATTCAGCTTTGTGAATCCAAATCCAACTGATCTGACTGAAAGTGACATGTATTCAATGTCTCCGGAATACTATGGATTTACCGAAGAAACCCATGGCAACTACATGTTTTATTCATTCAGCTCCGGCTTTACAGACGGAGAAGTCTACTGCTATGCACCTTATGCTGAGAATTTTGACGCTTACGACCTCTTGAGAACCGTTCTTACTATTTATAATTCTGATTTTTATCAGGACTTCGGCAATGACGATGTTATATCCTTCGCTTATATTGATGGAGGCTCGGATTTAAAGCTCGGTGACGCGAATCTTGACGCTGATGTTACGATTACTGACGCGGTAAAGATCATGATGCATGTAACGAATCCATCACAGTATCCGCTTTATGTCTACGGTGCGGAGGTTGCGGATGTATACCAGCAGGGCGATGGTCTCAGCAACCTTGATTCTCTTGCCGTTCAGAAGTATCTCGCAGGCATTATTTCAGCACTTCCTGAAAGCCTTTTCACTGATGAAGCTTAGACGATTTATAACACTATTCTGATATATAAAACAGCCGTATTCTCTTTTTCGGAGAATACGGCTGTTTTATATTGTTTTACTTAACTTCAAATTCCTGATTCGTGAGAATCACGTTGCAGTTTGTATCATTGGTAGCTATTACACGATAATGGTAGGTTCCCTCAGGAAGAAGATGGAATTTTACGTCATTGTCGAGAAAACTGAGATTGTATGACGCTGTGTAGGGATAAACTCTTCTACCAGTCAAAAGACTGCCGTTTTCATCATATACACCTGCTGTGAGGCTGATGATTGCCGAGCTTTCAGACTTAACTGTACCCTTTACTGTAACGCTGGAACCCTTCTTTATATCTGACAGATTTGTACCGCAGCTGATCGTCATGACATCTTTATCCTCTACATCAATTGAGAAATTGCCTACAGAGAATTTCTGGTTTACCAGAACGCTGTCACTTGCGGCTGCATTTGAAGCAATTACCTTGTAATAGTACTCACCGTCGTCGAGATCACTGAAGAGAACGTAGCTGTCAAGCTTATTGAGATTGTAGGACTTAGCATTCGGATTAACTGTTCTTCCGGACATCATCTTGCCGTCCTTATCATAAATACCAACCGTAAGCTCGCTGATCTGAGACGAAGCAGACTTAGCTGTTCCCTTTACGATTACGCCATAACCCTTTACAATGCTTGCCGGAACCGTTGTGCCGTTGCTTACGCTGAGAGTATCCTGAGCCGGAGATGATGAAACTCCACTGCCGACAGTAAATTTCTGATTTGTCAGAACTGTATCAGCTGCGCCTGCATTTGAAGCAATAACCTTATAGTAGTATGTACCATCATCAAGGCTATCGAAAAGAACGAATGCATCCAGCTTGCCAAGATTATATGACTTTGCATTAGGATTTACAGTCTTACCTGTTAAAATCTTTCCGCTTTCGTTATAAACGCCGACGGTAAGCTCAGTAATCTCGGAAGAAACTGACTTGACTGTTCCCTTTACAATTACTCCTCTGCCTCTTGAAACCTTTTCCGGAACTACAGTTCCGCTGCTGATTGACAGAGTGTCGTTAGCCTGTCCTGAGGACGAAGCTGCAGCAACAGTAAATTTCTGATTAACAAGTACGCTGTCCTTTACGCTGCCGTTTGAAGCTGTTACTTTATAGTAATATGTTCCTGCATCAAGGCTGTCAAAATTGATTGCAGCATCGAGGCGGTTAACATTATATGACATTGCATTAGGATAAACGGTCTTTCCGTGAATGAGAGTTCCGTTTACGTTATATACACCTACTGTAAGCGCAGTAATTTTTGACGAAACAGATTTTACAGTTCCCTTAACAACCACAGGAGTTCCCTTCTTGATACTGGAGGGCATAGCAGTTCCTCCGCTGATAGACATAGTATCCTCTGTCTGTGAAGGTGAAGAAGCAGTGCCGACTGTGAATTTCTTTTCAACAAGAACCATATCGCTTACACTGGAATTTGAAGCTATAACCTTGTAAGAATATGAACCGTCGTTCAGTCCGTCAAAGAGAACGTACTTGTCCAGCTTATTTATGTTATATGAATTCACAGCAGGATTGACAGTCTTTCCGGTGATCATAGAACCGTTTGCATCAAAGACACCAACTGTAAGCTCATTTATGTTAGAGGTTACGGATTTTACTACGCCTTTTACAATAAGTCCTTCGCCCTTGGCAAGCTTTGCCGGAACCTCGGTTCCGCCGCTGATTGAGATAGTATCCTTTACAAGCTCAGAAGAAATTCCCTTGACAGTGAATTTCTGATTTGAAAGGAGCATTCCTGACACGGTAGCATTTGATGCATAAACCTTAAAATTGTATGTACCTGCGTCGAGTTTATTAAAAAGGATATATTCATCAAGTGCGCTGAGATTGAACGTTCTGGTATTAGGATAAACAATTTTTCCCGTCACCATTTTGCCGCTTTCATCATATACGCCTACAGTCACTCCTGTAATATCGGAGGAAGCGGATGTTATTGTTCCTTTTACTGTAACTCCCTTACCCTTTGCAAGAGATGACGGAACACTTGTACAATTGCTGATACTGATAGTATCCTTAATGTTGACCGGCGTATTCAAACGAGACGCCTTTGCTTCAGAAGCTGCTGCACTCGACACATAGGAAACAGCGTTGCTGCGCTTAGCTTCGACAGCACCTGCCTGTACAAACGTCATACTCTGAATCGCTGCTAATGCCATGATTGAGCTTATCACTCTTTTTATTCTATTATTATTCATAGATTTGCACCTACCCCTCAAATTCTGTACCTCATCATATGTATTTTTATGTATTTTCATTATACCACAATTTTCTTACAATGTCAACTCTTTTCACAAATTCCAGATAAAATTTCTTTCGATATATCCGATTTCGACGATATGCTTTTACACCTTAATCAATCCATAAATACGAAAAGTCTCCCTGTTTTAAACAGGGAGACTGAACGATTCTTTATTCCGGTTTTACTTTCGTTTATTCGAGAACCAGTGTTACACTCTCGAGATTCATGTTGCCCCAGTAATTGAAGATCTTAATTGCAGACTGAGGATTTGTAACGGAAATTGTGATTGTATTGTCAGCGCTGAGGTCAGATGCACTGTAAGAGTGCTGAGCTGCCCAGTTACCAAGCATTACGCATCCGCCGAATCCGTATCCTACATCTCCGTCAAGCTGGAGGATGATTTCCTTAACTGAACCGTAATCATAATCTGCGAGCGAGTAGGACTCTTCGTAAGATATGTCTGTAAGAACGATTCTGTTGCCTGTCTCTGCATCAGCAGTTGTTGTAGTTGTTGTTGTGATAACTTCAACTGTAGTTGTAGTTGCAGCTGTAGTGGTTGTCGTTGTAGTAATCTGCTCTGTTGTAGTTGTAGTAATTACAGTGGTTGTAGTTGTTGTTGTAACTACAGGAACTGTAACAGTTGTAGTTGTAGTAGTTGTGGTAGTCGTTGTAGTTGTTGTGGTAGTTGTCGTTGTTGTAGTGGTTGTAGTAGTAGTAGTTGTTGTAGTGGTTGTTGTAGTGGTTGTTGTAGTGGTTGTTGTTGTAGTGGTTGTTGTAGTAGTTGTTGTTGTAGTAGTAGTTGTTGTAGTAGTAGTTGTTGTAGTGGTTGTTGTAGGCTCGGGAGTTGTGGTTGTTGTTACTGTTGTAGTTATTGTTGTGGGTTCGGGAGTTGTAGTCGTTGTTACTGTTGTAGTTGTTGTTGTGGGTTCGGGAGTTGTAGTCGTTGTTACTGTTGTAGTTGTTGTAGGTTCTGTGGTTGTCACAACTGTTGTAACTTCAGGAGTTTCAGCTGCGGGAACTTCATACTCAAATGTGATGGAATCAACTGTTGCTGACTGTGAATCGCACCACCAGAGACCGAACATCATTTCGCTGTCGAGTACTATGCTATCGCTTACGTCTGATACATCAAATGTAAGTGTACCGCTTGTGCCCATGCTTACAGAGCTGTCAACCTGATGCCATCCGCTGTTTGTGGAAAGACCAGCCGCACTTACAACTGTTCCCATATTACTTGAATTGCTGAGATTTACAATTATGCTCTTGAGCTGAGCGTCCTCAGGAAGATACTCGCTCATGTTGAGATGAATCTGATTAGTACCCTTGCAGTTAAGAGCTACATCCACATTAGCAATTACCTTGCCCTCTTCCATATCAACGTCAATTTCAGTTTTGGTAGTTGTAGTTGTAACGACTACAGGCTTAGCTGTTGTTACTGTTGTTACGATAGGAGCAACCTCGCCGGGAACGTAGCCTTCAAGTACAAACTCGAAATCATCCTTGATTTCAGAAGCTGCTGCAATTGTTCCCTCAGCTGTTGTTGTATCTCCTCCGAAGTGACTGAGAAG